>NZ_WSPG01000108.1:0-257 GCF_022819185.1 Morganella sp. HSTU-ASny43 | reverse complement strand
GGGCGGGGTGACCTCCACGCCGGGCGGCGCAACGTCGGCCAACCCGCTGGCACCGATTACCGGCGCACTGGGCGGCGCCGCCGGGGGCGGCACGACGGCTGGGGGTGCGACTGCGCCTGTCGGCTCGCTTGTCACCACCGTCGGCACGTCGCTGACGTCCACCGGGGCGGCAACGCCGCTTGCGCCCGTCACGGGCGCTGTGGGTGGCGCACTGACCACAGTAGGCGGCGCGTTGCACCACTGAGCGGATGCAACAT
>NZ_WSPG01000107.1:0-257 GCF_022819185.1 Morganella sp. HSTU-ASny43 | reverse complement strand
TCCCTCTTGGTTTTATTTTACATTTTATAATGCGATTTGTAAATTTAGAATGTTTCCGGGGCTTGTGGATTGTCGGTCGAAAATCTTTCGCCCACAGATATCAGATAAACTTGCGTTCTGGTGACCACCCCCGCCGTCTACGGTCTCGCCGTTTAACAGGCCCTGCTTAGTAAGACAGAGAAGCTCATGTATTTGGAAGTTTCCTAATTGAAAATCTCTATCTGAGATGTTCTTCGACCAAGTTCTTTGCTACACAC
>NZ_WSPG01000106.1:0-260 GCF_022819185.1 Morganella sp. HSTU-ASny43 | reverse complement strand
CTCCTCCAGTGTCTAGTGCCCAGTGCCTTACCTGTAGACTGACCAGTGTCTGTGTGTTGTCGTGTCGTGTCTGATTGACTCTTCGCTCTCTCACCTGTTTCGCTTGATCTCTGTTATTACTCGGCCGATCGGGCCATTCGATTGTGCAGTGTGACTGCTGCTGTTACTCGCCCGTTGGGCTCCTCTGTGTTGTGTTGTGCCTGTTCATACTCAGCCTACCATTGGCTCTGTATCCCCTCGCCCTTATCTACTATCTGTTC
>NZ_WSPG01000105.1:0-262 GCF_022819185.1 Morganella sp. HSTU-ASny43 | reverse complement strand
TTGCTGCGGCAAATCCATTCCGCAATGACATACATGACGCTCAGCGGAATAGCCAAAGCACACATGGAAATTGGGTCACCAGACGGGTTCACAAAAGCGCCCAGACAGAAGAATCCAAAGATGGACCACTTCCGTGCCGCCTTCAGCTGCGCAGACGACAAGACGTGAATCAGATTGAGCAAGACCAAGACCACCGGCAGCAGGAAACTCACTCCAAAGAGCAAGATGACGCGAATCTCCAGTGCCAAGAACGCATTCATGT
>NZ_WSPG01000011.1:0-123228 GCF_022819185.1 Morganella sp. HSTU-ASny43 | reverse complement strand
GAGTAATAGAGGCGGTGTAATAAATATTAATTTAGTATGACAAAATATTACTGATATCTGTTTTTCAAATCCGGCCATAAATTATATTCAATAATTGCAAAAAAATATTATATAAATTTCTATTGCATTATTTATGTCACGATGTGAGTAATGAAATAATTTCTTACGGTTTGTTTTTGTTAATTACATAATGTGCGGTAAATCCGGATATATATTCTTTCCCGGATATGCCTTTTATTTCAGATCCTGCTTTTGACCCCTGCTTTTCCGGTAACGCATTATTTGTGAAAAAAATGTTTCATATCCGCTAATTATTTTTTGTTTTTCGGGTATCCTTAACGGGTATGCTGAGTAATCCTGCGGTTATGACAGGCCTGTGTTTCCGGTGTCTCAAAATGACAAAAAAATCCGCAAAGATAGGTGCATCCGGCTAAACCTTATCTTACTATAGGATTAGGTGAATCAATTCAGCAATGCGTTACAGCAGTGAATTCCCGAAGCCTGACCGGGGAAGCGTGATAACATGCCGCTCAGGTTTTTCAGATTTACACATATTACATCTGCAAATCAGAGGTCATCATGAGCAAGAAGATCAAACGAATCGGTGTGTTGACAAGCGGCGGTGATGCGCCGGGCATGAATGCTGCAATCCGTGGCGTTGTCCGCGCTGCGCTGTCAGAAGGGCTGGAAGTTATCGGGATTTATGACGGCTATCTCGGCCTGTATGAAAACCGGATGAAACAGCTCGACCGCTTCAGTGTCTCTGATGTGATCAACCGCGGTGGTACCTTCCTCGGGTCGGCGCGTTTCCCGGAATTCCGTGATGACAAAGTGCGGGAAACCGCGATTGAAAATTTGCGCAAAAATGGCATCGACGCGCTGGTGGTTATCGGCGGGGACGGTTCTTATCTCGGTGCCAAAAAACTGACCGAAGCGGGTTTCCCGTGTATCGGCCTGCCGGGTACTATCGATAATGACGTGGCGGGAACCGACTACACCATCGGCTATTTTACCGCACTGGAAACCGTGGTTGAAGCTATCGACCGTCTGCGTGATACCTCCACTTCCCACAAACGTATCTCTATTGTAGAAGTGATGGGCCGCTATTGCGGTGACCTGACACTGTCCGCTGCCATTGCCGGGGGCTGTGAATTTATCGTTCTGCCGCCGAATGAAGTGGAATACAGCAGTGATGAACTGATTGCAGAAATCAAAGCCGGGATTGATAAAGGCAAACGCCATGCGATTGTGGCGATCACCGAACATGTCACCGACGTGTATGAGCTGGCGCGGCAGATAGAGGCGACAACACATCACGAAACCCGTGCAACGGTACTGGGGCATATCCAGCGCGGCGGCTCGCCGGTGGCGTATGACCGCATCCTGGCATCCCGCATGGGTGCTTATTCTATTCAGTTACTGCTGGAAGGTTACGGCGGCCGCTGTGTCGGGATCCAGAATGAAAAACTGGTTCATCACGATATTATTGATGCGGTAATGAATATGAAGCGGGTGTTTAAGAAAGACTGGTATGAGACCGCGAAGAAACTCTACTAAAAATCCTCGTCATCCTTCAGCCTGTGGCCGCGTTGGCTTCATTCATCGCCCGGGTCACATACTGATGTATGCTCCCCGGACTCTTTATTTTGCCGCCTTGCCACAGACTGAATGATTCAGAGGATTGCGTGAATTTTTTAAAGATAATACCTGATGACTCAATTTGGGATTGATCAGAATAAAAAGAAGCGGTTTGCACAGTAACAGGCACAAAAAAAGCGGCGATTTCGCCGCTTTTTGCTGTCCGGAGTCCGGAGATTATTTTGCGGCTTTTGCTGCCGCTGCGGCTTTGACGATCACGGCGAAAGCATCTGCTTTCAGTGATGCGCCGCCGACTAATGCGCCGTCGATATCCGGCTGGGTAAACAGCTCTGCGGCGTTTTTATCATTTACAGAACCGCCGTACTGGATAATAACCTGCTCTGCCACTTTCGCATCTTTCTTCGCGATATGGCTGCGGATAAATTTGTGCACTGCCTGTGCCTGCGCAGGAGTAGCGGACTTGCCGGTACCGATAGCCCAGATTGGCTCATACGCGATGACGGCGCCGAGGAATGCATCCGCACCCTGAGTGTTCAGAACGGCATCAATCTGACGTGCGCAGACTTCTTCGGTTTTACCCGCTTCATTTTCTGCTTCGGATTCACCGATGCACAGTACCGGGGTCAGACCCAGTTTTTTCAGGATCGCGAATTTCTCTGCCACTAATTCATCACTCTCACCGTGGTAAGTGCGGCGCTCGGAGTGGCCGATAATGATGTATTGTGCGCCGATGTCTTTCAGCATTTCAGGGGAGGTTTCACCGGTGAACGCACCGGAGAGATTCAGACCGGTATCCTGGGCACCCAGTACAATGGAGGAGCCCGCCAGAACCTGTTTGGCCTGAGAGAGATAAATTGCCGGTGGTGCGATCGCAACATCACATCCGGTGACATTGCCGATTTCATGACGCAGAGCGGTGATCAGCTCATAAACCATTTTACTGCTGCCGTTCAGCTTCCAGTTACCCATGACTAAGGGATGTCGCATTGTATTTCCTCCTGCCGGAATGAGTTAAATGACTTAAGCTTTATTACCATTGTCCGCGCAGAGCGGCGAACAGGCAAACAGAGAGACAGTATAGTGAAAGCGGCGCGAAATAGCTTTGCTTTTCGGCCACTGTTTACTGTGCCGTATCACTATTAGATAGCGAAAGCTTAATCGGTTCAATAGCGAAAGTTACCCCATTTTTATCATCAACTACCAGAAGATAGCGTAATGCACCGAATTGAGAGGCGTAAGTGCCGGTTTTGAAATCCGTTGCCAGTGCCCGGCTCAGGGCGGCATCAATATTGTTTTTATTGAGCGTCGGTTCGAACTGAATAATCAGTGCCTTAATATAGGCCAGCATCAGGGCTCGGTTGGTTTTTTCCGCTGCACTGTCTGCACCGGGCAGCAGTGTCAGCTGGAGACTTTTGATTTTTTCACTGTCGCGCTCAAGGATGGCGGAAGAGTAAATATAAGGGCTGATGCGGGTTGCCGCCCGCAGATAGCTGGCGGTAATGTCGTTTGAGGCCACGACTTTGTATTCCCGTAATGGCAGCGACGGGTTGTTGCGGTTAAACTGTTCGCGCATAACGGGGATGGTGATGCCGAAAGCAGGGGCATCCGCCTGAAGCCAGAGTGTTTCCGGCGGGCAGGGGATGGGGATCAGTACCGCGTCACCGGCCGCAACCGGGGTGACGGGCAGCAGCGTACATCCCGCTGTCAGGGCGGCCAGTGCGGTTTTTTTGACTGCGTTCATAGCGACTCCCTGTGGTCCGTCTGCAATATAACCAGTGTACACGATTAGGAAAGAGAAATGACACTACAACAATGGGCGTTTTCGTTTCACGGGCGGATCGGCCGCAAAGCATTCTGGGCGGGGATCGGCGTGTGCGGCGCAGTGCTGTTTCTCCTGATGTCATTACAGGGGCTGTTTAAGCTGCCTGTTGAAGTGATTATGGTGCCGGTGCTGATGGTGATGTATCCCGCCGCCGCGATTTTTACCAAACGCCTGCATGACCGCAACAAGCGCGGCGGCTGGGCGTTAATGCTGGTGATGGCGTGGGCACTGACCACGCCGGACTGGAGCCTCGCCGGTGATTTCTGGCAGTGGGGGCTGGGGCGTTTTCTGCCGATTTTTATCGTGATGATAATGGTGCTCGACTGCGGTGTGTTTAAAAGTCTTGATGAGGGCAACCGCTTCGGGGAGAGCACACAGCCGGTGGATAAAATCGACAGCCACTGAGGCAGAGACAGCGGGCGAACCCGCGGTCAGGGTATCACCAGTATTGCTCGCTGGTGATATGGCCGGGTTTGCGGCGCAGGTGTTTGCGCATCTCCCGCCCAGTTTTCAGCAGATTTTGTGTGTCTTTCACCATCTCCGGGTTACCGCACAGCATCACATGGCTGTTTTCGGCGGTCAGCGGTAATCCGGCGGCGGCTTCCAGTTCACCGGAACTGATCAGCGCCGGTACCCGGCCATGCAGTGAGCCTTCCGCATGCTCCCGGCTGACGACAGTCACGATCCGCAGTTTGTCACTCCCGATTTTTTTCTGCAGTTCCCGCATCAGCGGCAGATAGCTCAGGTCGGCGGCATAGCGCACAGCATGCACCAGCACAATATGACGGAACCGCTCCAGATCTTTGCCATATTGCAGAATGGATAAAAACGGGCCGATGGCGGTGCCGGTGGAGAGCATCCAGAGGGTGTCGCAGTCCGGTACTTCATCAAGCACAAAAAAACCGGCCGCTTCATCGGTGATCAGCAGTTCATCTCCCGGGGTCAGGGCTGCCAGCCGCGGGCTGAGTTTACCGTCGCCGACAGTGACCAGATAAAATTCGAGGTCATCATCATCCGGTGCATTAACATAAGAATAAGCGCGCTGTGTGCGTTCGCCGTCAATTTCCAGGCCGAGTTTGGCGAATTGTCCCGCTGTAAAGGGAAGGACAGGTGCCTGAACATGCAGGCTGAATAAGGTATCAGTATGGTGTGTGATACGTGTGACACGTCCTGTGATCCAGTTTGACATGCATAACCTCCGTCAGTCGCAGAATGGTCGTTATTAATATGTAAACCAGTGTAATAAGCCGACGGGGAAAAATGTATCGATTAAATGCGTCAGAGGATCCTGTCGCATGAATACGATAAATCAGGATGAACTGTACAGTTTAGTTGCCGGAAACAGCATAAAAACGGTCGTTCTGTTACAAAAATAAATGTGTGAACTATCTCCCAAAATTTTTTTAATTTGCTATTTTATACGGTATCGCAAGTATGACTGATTCCGGCCGTGATTAATGCTGCCGGAATTGTGCTGTGCCCTCCCGGTGACAATGTAAAGACTGACAATAAAAATGAAAAAACTGGAAAATTTTCATCTGCTGGTAATGCTGATTGCGCTGATTGCTGTCGGGCAAATGACGCAGACAGTGTATGTGCCTGTAATAACGGATATTGCGCTGGATTTCGGTAAACCGGCGGGTGCCGTGCAGAGCGTGATGGCGGCGTATTTATTTACTTATGGTGCATCCCAGCTTATTTACGGGCCGATTTCAGATAAAGTCGGCCGCCGTCCGGTGATCCTCACCGGGTTATTTATTTATGTGTTATCCACGACTGCCGCGCTGTTTTCACCGAATCTGACTATGCTGGTGATTGCCAGCGGGTTACAGGGGCTGGGGACCGGGGTGGCCGGGGTGATGGCGCGAACCATGCCGCGTGACTTATACACCGGAATTTCCCTGCGTTACGCCAACAGCCTGCTGAATATGGGGATCCTGGTCAGCCCGCTTATCGCCCCGATGCTCGGTGGTGCACTGGCATTTTTCTTCGGCTGGCGTGCCTGTTATGCGTTTCTGCTCCTGCTCGGTCTGGCGGTGGGTTACAACATGTGGCACAAACTGCCGGAAACCCGTCCGCCGATGAAAGAGAAACCTAAAATGTGGGCCTCTTTCCGTCTGCTGCTGACCAACCGGACATTTGTGCCGTATCTGGCGATGCTGATATGCGGCCTGGCCGGGGTGGCGGTATTTGAGGCATCCAGCGGTGTGCTGATGCGTGACGGCCTGGGGCTGGGCAGTATGGCGGTGAGTATTCTGTTTATTCTGCCGATACCTGCGGCATTTTTCGGTGCCTGGTTTGCCGGGCGTGACAGCAAATCCTTCAGTTTTCTGGTGTGGTGTGCGGTAATCTGCTGTCTGGTGGCCGGGGCGCTGATGTGGATCCCGGGGCTGCTGGGCGTGATGAATGTCTGGACCTTACTGATCCCTGCTGCGCTGTTTTTCTTTGGTGCCGGGATGCTGTTCCCGCTGGCCACCACGGCGGCCATGGAGCCGTTCCCGTATCTGGCGGGGGCTGCGGGGGCGCTGGTGGGCGGATTGCAGAATGTGGGCTCTGGTGTTGCTACCTGGATTTCCGCACTGATGCCGCAGGGCGGACAGGGCAGTGTCGGCCTGCTGATGCTGGCGGTCTCTGTGATTATGGTGTTGTGCTGGCTGCCGCTGGCTCACCGGTTGCAGAATCAGCAGCCGATGGCATCCTGAGTCAGGCTGCTGATATAAAGAAAACGGGCACTATTGTGCCCGTTGTTCTGTTTCGCAACAGAGTAGTGATCACTGATGCAGTTTATGTTTTTGCAGAAACTGTATGCCTTTGTCCGGAAAATCAGTAAATAACCCTTCTGCTCCGGCCTGAATATAAATAGCATCAAATAACTGTTCAGTGTTTTCCGCATACGGCGGCAAGGCATCCGCGCGGACAGTAAACGGATGGATCATCAGTTGCGAAGCGTGTGCCTCTTTTGCCATCGGCGTCAGAGTGATGTGACCCGGTTTGGACTCCTTGCTGATAAGCATATGATAATCAGGCCCGATACCATCAGCATATGCTGCGATTTTACTCATCGCACCGGGAGCCATCATCCAGTCGTAGTTATAGTTGACCCATTTGCCTTCCGCATTCTGTTCAAATGTTTCCTGCCAGTCGGTGTAAGCGATCAGCTGTATCAGCATCAAATCCATCTTCATTTCCGGCATCAGCTCATTTTTGATGCGCTTTAATTCATTCGGATCGAAACACTGAAGAAATACCCCGGAATCTTTAGTCTGGTAGCCGTAGGCTTTCAGCACTTCCAGGGTTTTACGGGTGATATCTTTACCTTCCTGACGGTGGAACCACGGCGCTTTGATTTCGGGGTAAATCCCGGTATTTCTTCCGGTGGAATGGTTCAGACCCTGAATGAACTCAAGTTCTTCCTGAAAGGTATGAATACGGAAATCTGATTTTCCCATCGGAAAACGACCCGGATATTTTTGTACGGCTTTACCATTTTCGATTTCAAACCCCTCGGTAAATTTCAGGGATTTAATTTCCGCGAGGGTAAAATCGATGGCGTAGTAACGGCCATCTTTACGTGCGCGATCCGGAAAGCGTTTTGCCACATCGGTAACACGGTCAAGGTAATGATCATGCAGGACGATGAGCTCATCATCTTTGGTCATCACCAGATCTTGTTCCAGATAATCAGCACCCTGTGCATATGCCATCGCTTTGGCCGGCAGGGTATGCTCCGGCAGATAGCCGCTGGCACCGCGAGGTGCAATCACAATCTTATTGTCTGCCGCAAAAGCGGCAGAGCCGCAGATCATGGCACCCGCAAGGGCACTGACAAGATAAAACTGACGGGGTATATTCATCTGTCTGTCTCCGCTTATGCTTTATTGCGGGCGATTTCATCGTGATGTTTCTTCTCACCACGCATCACCACAACTAACAGGATCACAGCGAGCACACTGCCGCCAATCATGACACCAAAACCGCCATCCCAGCCGAAATAATCCACAGTAAAGCCGACGATTGCACTTGCTGCCACAGAACCGCCGAGATAGCCGAATAATCCGGTGAATCCGGCGGCGGTACCGGCTGCTTTTTTCGGTGCCAGTTCCAGGGCATGAAGGCCGATAAGCATGACCGGGCCGTAAATCAGGAAGCCGATGGTGATCATACACGCCATATCAACAGACGGGTTACCCGCCGGGTTGAGCCAGAAGACCACGGTGGCAATCGTCACCAGCGTCATAAAGAACACTCCGGTTGCGCCGCGGTTTCCTTTGAAGATTTTATCTGACATCCAGCCGCACAGCAGCGTACCCGGGATCCCCGCCCATTCATACAGGAAATAGGCGACAGAATAGCCTGTTATATCGAAATGTTTGACTTCCCGGAGATAGGTCGGTGACCAGTCGAGCACGCCGTAACGCAGCAGATAAACAAAGACGTTAGCAACAGCGATATACCACAGTAACTTATTCGGCAAAATGTATTGCATGAAGATCTGTTTTGCCGTCAGTTCAACTTCACTGTTCTCTGTATAGTCATCAGGATAGTCGTTTTTGTACTCTTCGATTGGCGGTAAGCCGCAGGATTGCGGGGTATCCCGCATCAGGGCAAATGCGATGAGTGCCACCAGAATGGCCGCAAATGCCGGCATGTAAAACGCCGCTTTCCAGTCACCGAACCAATACATCCCCAGCAGCATCAGCATCGGCGGTAAGCCGCCGCCGACGTTATGGGCACAGTTCCAGATTGATACAATTCCGCCGCGCTCTTTCTGTGACCACCAGTGCACCATAGTACGTCCGCACGGAGGCCAGCCCATCCCCTGGAACCATCCGCAGAGAAACAGCAGAATAGCCATAATCCAGACGGAAGAGGTTGCCCAGTCGCAAAAGCCCATGATAAGCATGACAGCCGAGGCAAGGATAAGCCCGGTCGGGAGAAAATAGCGCGGGTTAGCCCGGTCAGAAAACGATCCCATGATAAATTTGGAAAGACCATAAGCAATGGAGATCGCAGACAATGCCGTCCCCAGTTCGCCTTTGGAAAATCCCTGCTCCATCAGGCTGGGGAAGGCGAGGGCGAAATTTTTCCGGACCAGATAATAGGCAGCATAGCCAAAAAAGATACCTATAAAAATTTGCCAGCGCAGACGGCGGTATACCGGATCAATGCGATCAGCACTGAGCCTCTGAATGTGCGGTGCAGGTTTAAACAGGCTTAGCATAGACATCTCCCTCGCTAAGTATTTGTCAGTATTTGGTGGTGAAGTTTACCGGAACAGCAGCGGTTTTCTTCATATATTTTCCTTTTCGCTCACAGAATATTCGATTTAATTCGTTATTACTGTGAATGTCAGCACATACGGTTACATACTGATTACAGTTGGTTGTTTTTTGTGATCTCTGACGGGTATCCGGGAGTTTGGTCTGCGGATATGTGCTTTTACCGGGTGAGGCGGGTTTTTGTTCTGGTGGTGATTGTTGTTTTCGCGCATAAAAAACCGCCGGTATTAACCGGCGGCAGAGAGATAAAAAACAGAAAGGGGATTAGCTGTGATCTTCCCAGTCCTGTGTGCGGGCAACGGCTTTTTTCCAGCCGCTGTAGCGGACATTCCGTTCCGTGGTTTCAATGCCCGGACGGAAGGTTTTCTCGATGGTGGATTTGGCTTTGATTTCCTCTAAATCCTGCCAGAACCCGGTGGATAACCCGGCCAGCAGTGCCGCACCCAGTGCAGTACTTTCGCGGATCAGCGGGCGTTCCACGGATGTCCCCAGGATATCGGACTGGAACTGCATCAGGAAATTGTTTGCCACCGCACCGCCATCGACACGCAGCGCCTTCAGACGGGTTCCGGCATCGGCCTGCATGGCTTCCAGCACGTCGCGGGTCTGATAGGCGATAGATTCCAGGGTGGCACGGATCAGGTGATTGCTGTTCACACCCCGGGTCAGACCGAAAATAGCACCGCGCGCATACGGATCCCAGTAAGGTGCGCCCAGGCCGGTAAAGGCAGGCACCACATACACACCGTTGCTGTCTTTGACTTTGGTGGCGAAATATTCGGAATCGGTGGCATCGGCAATGATTTTCATCTCATCGCGCAGCCACTGGATGGAGGCACCGGCCACAAATACCGCGCCTTCAAGGGCATAATTCACTTCACCGCGCGGGCCGCAGGCGATAGTGGTCAGAAGACCGTGTTCGGACAGTACCGCTTCGTTACCGGTGTTCATCAGCAGGAAGCAGCCGGTGCCGTAGGTGTTTTTCGCCATACCCGGCTGAACACACATCTGGCCGAACAGCGCCGCCTGCTGGTCACCGGCGATACCGGAGATAGGAATACGGGTGCCGCCTTTCCCGCCGATATTGGTTTTGCCGTAGATTTCAGAGGACGCTTTCACTTCCGGCAGCATGGCGCGCGGAATACCGAACAGGTCGAGGATTTTCTGATCCCACTCCAGTGAACGGATGTTATACAGCATGGTGCGCGAGGCGTTGGTGTGATCGGTGACATGTACACGTCCCTGGGTCATGCGCCAGACCAGCCAGGTATCGACAGTCCCGAACAGTAGTTCTCCTTTCTCCGCCTTCTCCCGCGCACCTTCGACATTGTCGAGGATCCACTTCACTTTGGTGCAGGAGAAATACGGGTCAATCACCAGGCCGGTATTTTCCCGGATATAGCGGACCATCTCTTCATTCTGTTTGAGACCGGTGCAGTAATCTGCTGTCCGGCGGCACTGCCAGACAATCGCATTATAAACCGGTTTGCCGGTCTCTTTTTCCCAGACGATGGTGGTTTCGCGCTGGTTGGTGATACCGATAGCTGCGACTTCGTCCGGATGCACGTCAGTTTTGGCGAGGACTTCTGTTAAGACTGAGCTCTGTGTGGCCCAGATTTCCATCGGGTCATGTTCCACCCAGCCCGGTTTCGGGTAGATTTGAGTGAATTCGCGCTGCGCGATATCGATAATATTGGCATTACGATCAAAAAGTACCGCCCGTGAACTGGTGGTTCCCTGATCCAGCGCGACGATATACTTTTTCTCACGGGTGATTGTTTCTGTTGTCATAATTAAACCTGTTTTATTTCTGAGTGAACAAACACGCGATAACGTCAGAGTACGTGATTCGCTGCGGTATTATTTTTCGTCCCCGGTATTACACACTTCGCACGGCAGATGGCGGCCGATCAGCTTGCGGTAACCGAATGCACCGAGTAACCCGCCGACGATCGGCGCAAACATCGGTACCAGGAAATACGGGATATCACGCCCGCCGGTGAAGGCAATATCTCCCCAGCCTGCAAGGTATGCAACCACTTTCGGGCCGAAGTCACGGGCAGGGTTAAGGGCGAAGCCGGTCAGCGGACCGAAGGAGCCGCCGATAACCGCAATCAGCAGACCAATCAGCAGTGGTGCCAGCGGGCCGCGCGGTACACCGTTGCCGTCATCGGTCAGTGCCAGGATAAGACAGACGAGGATAGCGGCGATCACCACTTCGATAAAGAACGCCTGACCCACGCTGACCGGTGCTGCCGGATAGGTGGAGAAAACCCCGGCGGTAAAGAGGCTTTCCTGTGAGCCGCGGACAATATGATGCACCTGGTCATAATCGAGGAACACATTGTAATACATGGCATAAACCAGCGCTGCAGCGGCAAACCCGCCGAGGAACTGGGCCACAATATACGGAATCACTTTGCGGCGCTCAAAGCAGGCAAACAGCCAGAGCGCGAGTGTGACAGCCGGGTTAAGATGTGCGCCGGAGATCCCGGCTGTCAGATACACCGCCAGTGCCACACCCAGACCCCAGATGATACTGATTTCCCATAATCCCAGTTGTGCACCGGCGATACGAACCGCGGCCACACAGCCTAAACCAAAGAAGACCAGCAGTGCTGTACCCAGGAATTCGGAGAGACATTGTCCGAAGAGGGTCGGAGATTTCATTAGACTCATAGTATCAATCCTGATAGTGCAAAATTAGGGTGAAATAAGTGCAAATTATTAACAAATAATGTTCTTCGTGTATCAGACGTATGTCTTAGTGTGAATTTATCGTTAATGAGCGGAAACGAGAAATAACGAAATCAAAAACTGTGGATCTCGTCAACAAATTGAGCGATTTCGCTTATTTTATAACAAGCGAGCAACATTCAGGCGAATATCAGCCGGATTTTATTCTGCTGCATTATGGGGAATACACGGGATGTGACTGGACACATTGATAACACCTACTTACAATCAGAGCATCGCTTACAAGGAGGACGCAAGATGTCATTTGAAGTATTTGAAAAGCTGGAAGCAAAAGTCCAGCAGGCTATCGACACCATCACCCTGTTACAGATGGAAATCGACGAATTAAAAGAAACGAACAACAACCTGAACCGCGAAGTGCAGAATGCAGCCGGTGCCCGTGAGTCACTGGTGCGTGAAAACGAGCAGCTGAAGCAGGAGCAGGCAGGCTGGCAGGAGCGTCTGCGGGCTTTGCTGGGTAAGATGGACGACGTCCAGTAAATTACACGTCATCCTTCGTTCCGCAGCGGCGTTGGCTTCGTTCGTCCGCCCCGGTCACATACTGATGTATGCTCCCGGGGACGTCCTCACTTCGCCGCCTTGCTGCAAAACGAATGATTTAGTGTAATCGCGGTTTTGATGCTGTGGCTGTGTTGGTTTCGCTCAGCTCCCCGGTCACATACTGGTGTATGCTCCCGGGGCTCTTCGCTTCACTGTCTTGCCACAGAACGAATGATTTAGTGTAATCGCGGTATTGCTGCAAAACGAATAATTGAGTGTGATGCGGTTTTTATCTTGTGTCATAACGACAAAAGGGCGGATATCCGCCCTTTTTGTTGTCTGTGTATCTTATGAGGATTACGCTTCGGTCAGCTCATCTTCATCATCATCATTTTCTTCCGGAAGCGTCAGCGGGATATCTGACAGGATAATCCCGGTGTTATCCGCATACAGATAATCGCCGGAGAAGAAGGTCACACCGCCGAAATTCACGCGGATGTCACTGTCACCGATACCTTCTGAACCACAGCCTGCCGGAATTGCGGCCATCGCCTGGATACCGATATCCATTTCAGCCAGATCATCCACCTGACGCACCGCGCCGTACACCACAATACCTTCCCAGCCGTTCTGCACAGCCAGTGCCGCGAGTTCCGCGTCAACCAGTGCACGACGGACAGATCCGCCCCCGTCAACGAGGAGAATACGGCCCTCTCCCTCTTCTTCCAGGAGATCAAAGAGCAGTCCGTTATCTTCAAAGCATTTTACGGTGGTGATTTGCCCCGCAAACGATGAACAACCCCCGAAGTTGGAAAACAGGGGTTCAACGACATTCACATTTTCCTGGTAAATGTCACAAAGCTCGGAGGTGTCGAAGGTATCATTTTTCATAGGATTTTACGTCTGGTTGCTGCCGGATACAGTCAGTATAGCCCCTTCACACGGTTGTTTGCAAAATCAACAGCGGCCGCTTTCCGATCTGAATCAAGAAAGCGGCAGATTTCGGCGTAAATTCTGGTTACAGACGCTGGCAGATAAGTCCTGCGGAAAACAGGATATTGACCAGAAGTGCGGCTTTCACCATCTGTTCCAGCAGCGGGCGCATTCCGGTGGCGGTCATATCCCCCAGCACGCGTCTGATATGCATAAACAGTACCGGTGCAGAGAGCAGGAACAGCCAGCTGTACCAGCCGTGCAGATAGAGAAGGGTAAAGAGCACCAGGCACAGGAATGCCACGGTAATCACGGTGGCATGGTAATAGCGGGATTTCAGCGGGCCGAGGCGGACGGCCAGGGTGTTTTTCCCGGCCAGGATATCATTTTCGATATCGCGCATATTATTGATATTCAGCACTGCAACAGACAGCAGTCCGCAGGCGGTCGCCGGCAGAATGGTCAGCGGACTGAAAAAACCGGCCTGCAGGTAATAGGTGCCTATCACACTCAGCCAGCCGAAAAAGATCAGAACAGAAATATCACCCAGTCCGAGGTAGCCGTAGGGTTTTTTCCCGACTGTATAGGTGATTGCGGCGATAATCGCGGCCACACCTAACCCCAGGAAGCCGATAATATCTTCCGGTTTCTCACAGGCGACAATAATCAGGGCCAGCCCGGACAGACAGGCGAGGGTGACGGTCAGAATCAGCGCCTTTTTCATCTGAGCGGCGGTGATAACACCTTTCTGCATACCGCGCAGCGGCCCGAGGCGTGCTTCGGTATCGGTGCCTTTTACCGCATCGCCGTAGTCATTGGCCAGATTCGACAAAATCTGCAGAATGCCGGTGGTGATAAGGGCGAGCAGGGCAACAGGGAATTTAAAGTGGCCGGTCCAGTAAGCCAGAGCGGAACCGGTAATAATCGCGATCACCCCGAGAGGTAATGTTTTGGGCCGCAGGCTTTCCAGCCAGGCTTGGGTACGGCTGATGGCCGGTGAAGGGGTGACTGACATTGAAACTCGCTTACTTTTCAGAATGAAATAATAACGACAAAAATAATAACGCAGACTGCCGGGCAGATTATACCCGTACAGTCTGAATACTATTATGTCTGATTATTATCAAATTACAGAATAAAGCGACTTAAATCTTCATCCGCCACGAGCTGATCCAGATGATCTTTCACATATTCCGCATTGATCTCAATGGATTGACCCTGTTTTTCACTGGCATCGTAGGAAATTTCTTCCATTAATCGTTCCAGCACCGTATGTAAACGACGGGCACCGATATTTTCGGTGGTTTCGTTGACCTGCCATGCAGATTCAGCAATTTTACGGATGCCGTCGGCTGTAAAGGTGATATCCACACCTTCGGTGGCCATCAGTGCTTTGTACTGAACGGTCAGTGAGGCGTTAGGTTCGGTCAGAATGCGCTCGAAATCTTCCGTGGTCAGTGCCTGTAATTCCACACGGATAGGCAGACGGCCCTGTAATTCCGGGATCAGGTCAGACGGGCTGGAAACCTGGAACGCACCGGAGGCGATAAACAGGATGTGGTCGGTTTTGACCATGCCGTGCTTGGTGGAGACAGTACAGCCTTCAATCAGCGGCAGCAGGTCACGCTGAACCCCTTCGCGGGACACATCCGGCCCGGAGGACTGGCCGCCGCGCTTACAGATTTTATCGAACTCATCGATAAACACGATACCGTGCTGTTCAACCGCTTCAATGGCCTGCTCTTTCAGCTCTTCCGGATTGACCAGTTTGGCGGCTTCTTCCTCAACCAGCAGTTTGAAGGCTTCTTTTATCTTCATTTTGCGTGGTTTTTGTTTTTGTCCGGCCAGGTTCTGGAACATGGACTGTAACTGGCTGGTCATCTCTTCCATGCCCGGAGGTGCCATGATTTCCACACCCATTGGTGCGGCAGAGACTTCAATTTCAATGTCTTTGTCATCCAGCTGGCCTTCGCGCAGTTTTTTGCGGAATGCCTGGCGGGCAGCTGACGGCTCTGCCTGGGTATCAGTCTGACCCCAGTTATTTTTTGCCGGCGGGATCAGCACATCGAGAATGCGTTCTTCGGCCATTTCCTCAGCACGGAAACGGTTTTTCTCGATAGACTGCAGGCGCACCATTTTCACAGCGGAATCAGTCAGATCACGGATGATGGAATCCACTTCTTTACCGACATAACCGACTTCGGTGAATTTAGTGGCTTCGACTTTGATAAACGGCGCATTGGCCAGTTTGGCAAGACGACGGGCAATTTCGGTTTTACCGACACCGGTCGGGCCAATCATCAGAATATTTTTCGGGGTGACTTCGTGACGCAGCTCCTCATTGAGCTGCATACGGCGCCAGCGGTTACGCAGCGCGATGGCAACAGCACGTTTGGCTTTATCCTGGCCGATAATATGGTTATCGAGTTCGCTGACAATTTCGCGTGGAGTCATTTCGGACATAACGTCGATCCTTATGCTTTTGAAGGTAATTCTTCAAAATTCAGATTGTGGTTGGTGTAGATACAGATATCACCGGCAATAGTCAGTGCGCGCTCCGCGATTTCACGGGCACTCAGATCGGTGGTTTCCAGCATGGCGCGGGCTGCTGCCTGGGCGTACGGGCCGCCGGAACCAATGGCAATCAGATCATTTTCAGGCTGAACGACATCCCCCTGGCCGGTGATAATCAGCGATGCGGTTTCATCGGCAACGGCCAGCAGGGCTTCCAGTTTGCGCAGCATGCGGTCGGTACGCCAGTCTTTGGCGAGCTCAACGGCGGCTTTTGTCAGGTGTCCCTGATGGAGTTCAAGTTTGCGTTCAAACAGTTCGAAGAGGGTAAAGGCATCCGCGGTGCCGCCGGCGAAACCGGCAATGACTTTGTCGTGATAGAGGCGGCGGACTTTGCGGACATTACCTTTCATGACGGTATTACCCATTGTCGCCTGCCCATCACCACCAATTACGACCTGGCCATTACGGCGAACACTTACGATTGTTGTCATGAGTCAGCCCCTGGTTGTGCTAAAGGATGGAGAGAGGCCGCCGGGTATATTCCCGGCGGCACAGAATTAACTAGAGATATGGGGGGAGGGCTGAAGGATTTCAACCCCCGGCGGAGCGAAGAATACAATTTGTTACGCCGGCATCAGCGGCACGGCTTTTCACCGACTGCGCGGCGGATTTCTCATACGGGCCAAGCATCACACGATACCAGCCGCCGCCCTGGGACACCCGGCTTTCGATACCGGAGAAGGCGAGACCGGCGCGAACTTCTTCTGCCTGACCACTCTCACGGAATGATCCGCACTGGATTAACCAGCGCTCAGGCGCAGCCTGTGGTTTTTCCTGCACCGGTTTTGGTTTCTCAGCCGGTTTTTCGGCCGGCTGCGGTGCCGGACGGGTTTCCGGCTGCATACGCAGCTGCGGATCCTGGCCGGTAACCACGACCTGAGAGCGCGGAACCGTGCCGTTTGCCGGTACTTCCTGTAACTGAACCGGTGCCTGCTGCATATCAGACTGCATCTGCTCCAGCAGCTGCCGCTGTTCCTGGGTCAGTTTGGCATTCGGATCAATGCGGTTGGCCGGTGCCTGCGGGTTGGAGTAATACTGCTCCGGTACCCCGGCTTCGCGGTTTTCCAGCTCTTTGATATAACGCCAGCGCTCCTCCGGGATCGGCGGGAGCCCGTTACCGGTACTCTGCTGATGCGCAGGCGGAATGATGCTGTCAGAAGCGGTCTGACTTTTTTTGTTATGGACCAGATAGAACAGGCCGCCGACAAAAACGACCACCAGTGCCACGGCGATCACCAATGTGGTGAACGGCAGGCCTTTCGCCTGACTTTTCTTCCGTGATTTACTTTTTTTACGCGGCGCAGAGCGTCCGCGTCCCACATAATCTCGTTGTGCCACTGTTTCAATTCACTAATGAGTCGGTTAAGGGAACATATTATTCAGCGTTACATGTTACTTAACCTTATGGATTTTGCCTAGCTTTTAGGCGCGCAGGCACTTTCTCTGATGATTAAATCAGAATCCAGCAGGCGCGAACCTTTTGCCACGGTGTGTCCCTGCAACTGTTCCAGCAGCAGTAAGAAAGACTGACGGCCGATTTCATAACGGGGCTGTGCGATAGTCGTCAGGGTCGGCGAACAGTATTGTGCGGCCGGTAAATCATCGAAACCGACAACCGAGAGATCCTGCGGCAGTGTCAGCCCCTGTTTTCTGGCCGCCCAGAGAACGCCGATCGCCATAATATCGTTGTGGCAGAAAATCGCGGTCGGCGGTTCCGGCAGTGCCAGCAGCTGTGCGGCACATTCCGCGCCGCTTTCGTGGGTGAAATCCCCGCGCACCAGATACTCGTCCCGTACCGGCATTCCCATACGGCGCATGGCCTGAATATACCCTTCGACACGGTACTGACACAACGGCAGCTCTTCCGGCCCGGAAATACAGGCGATGCGGGTGTGTCCGAGTGACTGTAAGTAATGGGTGGCATTAAAGGCGGCGGTCAGGTTATCAATATTCACCGTCGGCAGCTCCAGCTCCGGGGCAAATTCGTTAGCCATCACCATCGGCGGGAAGTGGCGCTGTTCATCATGGCGGCTGTCAAACGGCACATCGGAGCCAAGCAGCACCATGCCGTCAATTTGTTTGGTGACAATCAGATTCACAAAAGTGTGTTCCGGCTTGTGCTGATAACGGCAGTCACCGATCAGAACCAGATAGCCGTGTTTGGCAGCAATTTCCTCGATACCAACAATAATATCGGTAAAAAACGGATCACCGATATCCGGCACAATCACCAGAATGGTGCGGGATTCATTACGTTTCATCCCCCGGGACAGATTATGCGGGTAATACCCCACTTCCAGGACAGCATTTTCCACTTTCTGCCGTGTCTGCACAGACACTTTCTCCGGATTCATCAGTGTCCGCGACACGGTCGCGGTTGAGACGCCTGCGGCTCTGGCGACATCTTTCATTGTCGCGCCGGTATCGTTGCGGCGTGGTTCCATCATTAATTCCTTTGGTTACCCTGTAAGTGTATCGATTGCGCGGTTTTTGTGATCATTATGGTCCGCTGTACTTTTCACATGCCTGTGAAAAACCGCCTGAGCTTCTTAAGTGAAATTCAGACGGTTTATTAATCGTTCTATTAACGGCTATTCTAAGCCCTTTGTAAAATTAATCTGTTACCTGGTTTGCATAAAACTGTGAGTTATCTCAATTTTTTGAGACAACGCGCACTTTCCGTGAGACGTCAGTCTCAGCCGTCGGTCGGATCGACATCCACATTCCAGCGGACTTTCCGGCTTTCCGGCATCTGCTGAATATACGGAATGGCCTGCGCGACAATTTTCTGCAGCTGACTGCGGGACGGATGCTGTAACAGCAACTGCCAGCGGAAACGTCCGCCGCGTTTGGCCTGGATAGCTGGCAGCGGCCCCATCAGCCAGAAATGCTCATCCCGCAGCGGATGGGATTCGAATAACTGGCGTACCGTCTGCAGGAATGCATTCGCCCGCTGGTTATTCTGATCTTCGGCGCGGATCATCACCTGGCTGGTATAAGGCGGCAGACAGACACTCTGCCGCTCATTCAGTGCCTGTGCGGCGAAGGCGGCATAGCCTTTTTCCAGCAGCACGGTCAGCAGCGGATGTTCCGGATGGTGAGTCTGCAAAATGACCTCGCCGCGTTTCCCGGCGCGTCCCGCCCTGCCGGAGACCTGGGTGTAGAGCTGTGCAAAGCGCTCTGCCGCACGGAAATCACCGGAGAACAGCGCGCCGTCGACATCCAGCAGTGCCACAAGGGTGACATCCGGAAAGTGATGCCCTTTGGCCAGCATCTGGGTACCGATCAGGATGCGTGCGCCGCCCTGATGCACATCCGCCAGATGCTGCTCCAGCTCGCCTTTGCGGCTGGTGGTATCGCGATCCAGCCGCGTGACCGGAACATCCGGGAACAGCGGGGTGATGCTCTCCTCCAGCTGTTCGGTGCCCAGCCCGACCGGCACCAGCTGTGTGGAGCCGCACTGCGGGCACTGTTTCGGTACCGGGCGCTGGCTGTCACACTGATGGCAGCGCAGCATGCGGTGGTTCTGGTGCAGAGTATAAAAATGGTCGCAGCGCGGGCATTCCGCTATCCAGCCGCACTCGTGGCACAGCATTGCCGGGGCAAAGCCGCGCCGGTTGAGGAACAGAATAACCTGATTATCTGCGGCCAGATGGTGGCGGATGCGTTTGATCAGCGGTTGTGACAACCCGGAAGTCAGCGGCAGCCCTTTCAGGTCGAGCAGATGCTGGTCGGCAAGCTGTGCATTTCCCGCCCGCTGTGTCAGCGGCAGGACTTTGTATTTTTTCTGCTGGACATTAAACAGGGTTTCCAGTGACGGGGTCGCCGTGCCCATCACAATCGGAATATCATTTTTCTTGGCACGGAACACGGCCAGATCACGGGCGTGATAACGCCAGCCGTCCTGCTGTTTATAGGAGCCGTCGTGCTCCTCATCGATAATAATGATGCCGAGAGAGGTAAACGGCGTGAACAGCGCGGAGCGGGTACCGATAACAATGGCGGTCTCCCCGCGCTTTGCCCGCAGCCAGACAGCCAGACGCTCGCTGTCATTCATGCCGGAATGGAGAATATCCACCGGCGCCTGAAAACGGGCGCGGAAGCGGGCGATGGTCTGGGGGGTCAGGCCGATTTCCGGTACCAGAACCAGGGCCTGGCGGCCTTCGGTCAGCACATTTTCCAGCACACTGAGATACACCTCGGTTTTCCCGGAGCCGGTGACGCCGTCCAGCAGCCAGGGAGAAAACTGATGCTGCTCTGCGCGGATCGCCCCCACAGCGGTGGCCTGCTCGGTATTGAGTTTCAGGCGTTCGCCGGTGACGGCAAATCCCGGCTGCCAGGGTTTGCTCTCCGGCTGCACATCGTTCAGGGTGATCAGGTTTTTCTTTTTCAGTCCCTGCAATGCACTGTCGCTGAGTTCATATTCCGGAGTCTGATGGCGGTAAACCGGCTGGCGGCGCAGACAGGCCAGTGCCTGCTGCTGTTTCGGGGAGCGTTTGAGGGTATGGATATCAATCTCACGTCCTTCCGGCGTCACTTCCCAGCACCACAGCGGTGCAAAGGCGGCTTCTTTGCCCTGACGCAGCAAAATCGGCATGGCATGAAACAGCACTTCCCCTAACGGATAGTGATAATACTGCGCCGCCCAGTTCAGCAGCGGCCACAGATCCCCGGGAAACAGCGTGTCATCATCCGGGCAGGCAATGACCGGCTTGAGTTTCTCCGGGCTGAAGGTGCTGGTTTCCGCCAGTTCAGCCACAATGCCGACTGCCTGTTTCTGTCGTCCGAACGGCACAATCACCCGTGCCCCCGGTACCGGGCGGGGCATATCATCAGGCAGTAAATAGTCAAATGTTTGTGTCAGAGGTACTGGTAATATCACCCGGACGACTGTCATTATAATGTCCATCATCGGCAGAGCGCCGGCGTGTAAAAAATACACAGCGGCGGAAAAGGCGCAAAAGTGTCTGAATAATCACCGGATTTCAGTTTTTCCCCGGTAAAAACAGGGAAATTATCCGTAAAACAGGATCCAGAATACCACGAAAAGACAGCGGATTTCATTGCATGGTTCAGGGAATTTCTGTATGATCCGCCGCCTTTGGTAATTAAAATACCACCGATAACTTATCATCAACACGACGTGTGGTGTCCGGCAAAAAGGCCCGGATAGCGACACGGCCTTAACCGAGGTTTTCCCATGAAAAAAGGTATTCATCCTAACTACGCAGAAATCACTGCAACCTGCTCTTGCGGCAACGTAATGAAAATTAACTCTACCGCAGGTCACAACCTGAACCTGGACGTGTGCGGCGAATGCCACCCGTTCTACACCGGTAAACAGCGTGACGTTGCAAGCGGCGGCCGTGTTGATCGCTTCAACAAACGCTTCAGCGTTCCTTCTGCGAAGAAATAATGGCACTGCGCGGCATGCCGCGCTCTGTTCCATAAAAAACGCCCTGAATGAAAATATTTCACAGGGCGTTTTTTTATGTCTGTTTCCGGGTTGAGAAGTCGTATAACACGCGGATAAAACTCAATATTCCCACGTATCCGGGTCGACCCCATGCTGGCGCATAATTTCTTTCGCCACTTCCGGGATTTCATCACTGCGTTCTTTGCGCAGATCATCATCATCGGGCAGTGGCTGTCCGGTAAAAGCATGCAGAAATGCTTCACATAACAGTTCGCTATTGGTGGCATGACGCAGGTTATTCACCTGGCGGCGTGTGCGCTCATCCGTTAAAATTTTAAGCACTTTCAACGGGATAGAAACTGTAATCTTCTTTACCTGCTCACTTTTTTTGCCATGCTCAGCATAAGGGCTGATATATTCGCCGTTCCATTCAGCCATGGATTACCTTGTTATCTTAGTCAGTTTGAGGAGGAGCCGGGCACAGAAAAGTACCTGACTGATATCGGTATTATCCCACTTGTATATATAACCGTAAAGCAGGATGGATGTCCAGACATATTGACGTCTAAATGAACCGCGGATATGCTGATAACTCGTTCAGTTACTGATAGGGAAAGAGGTATGGCACGCAAACCCGCGACAGCGGCAATTCATAACGGACTCAATGAAGAGACCCAATTCGGCTGTGTCATACCGCCGGTGTATCTCTCATCAACCTATAATTTTCCGGCCTTCAACAGCCCGCGTGAACATGATTATTCACGGCGCGGCAATCCCGGGCGGGATATCACCGGGCGCACGCTGGCGGAGCTGGAAGGCGGTGCCGGGGCGGTGGTGACCAGCAGCGGGATGTCTGCTCTGCATCTGCTGTTTACCGTGTTTTTATCACCCGGGGATGTGATTGTTGCCCCGCACGACTGCTACGGCGGCACTTACCGGCTGCTCGACAGTTGTCAGCAGCGCGGCCATTTTACCGTCCGCTTTGCGGATATGAATGATGAGGCGTCACTCAGTGCCGCGCTGGCGGAGAAACCGAAGCTGGTGCTGATTGAAACGCCGGGTAACCCGCTGCTGCGTATCACGGATATCGCGGCAGTCAGTGAGAAGGCGCATCAGGCCGGAGCACTGGTGGCGGCGGATAACACGTTTCTCAGCCCGGTATTACAGCAGCCGCTGGCACTGGGCGCGGATTTTGTTATTCATTCCTGTACCAAATACCTGAACGGGCATTCCGATGTGGTCGCCGGTGTGGTGATCGCCGCAGATGCGGAACATTGTGAAACTCTGGCGTGGTGGGCGAATAATATCGGTGTGACGCTGGGGGCGTTTGACAGCTATCTGCTGCTGCGCGGTATCCGCACCCTGATCCCGAGGATCACCTTACAGGAAAAAAATGCCCGTACTCTGGCGGATTATCTGGTGCGCCAGCCGCTGGTGAAAAAAGTGTATTATCCGGGACTGGCGACGCATCCCGGGCATGAACTGGCCGCAAAGCAGCAGAAAGGATTCGGCGCAATGCTCAGTTTTGACATTAATGGTGATGAAGCTGCAATTTCCCGCTTTTTATCTCACCTGTCTCTCTTTACACTAGCAGAGTCATTGGGCGGGGTGGAAACGCTGATTTCCCATGCCGCGACCATGACACACGCGGGAATGCCGGAGCAGGCACGGCATGCAGCGGGAATTTCAGACAGCTTATTACGTATTTCTGCGGGGATTGAGGACAGCAGTGATTTGATTGCTGATCTGGATCGCGCATTTCAGTCAGTGACTAAGGGGTAAGGGTAATCATGAGTGCGTTGGCGATTGATGAATCAGTAAAAGGGCGTCAGTTACATAAATTCGGCGGCAGCAGCCTGGCAGATGCAAAATGTTATCTGCGGGTGGCGAATATTATGGCGAACTACAGTGAGCCGGATGACCTGATGGTCGTGTCTGCCGCCGGCAGCACCACCAACCAGCTGATTAACTGGGTCAAACTGAGTCAGAGTGATCGTGCTGCCGCAGAACAGGCGCGGCAGACCCTGCAACGCTATCAGACAACCCTTATCAGTGACTTACTGCCGGAAGTTCAGGCCAATGTCCTGATCTTTCAGTTTAATGATGATATTCAGCGCCTGGCGAAACTGCTGGAAAATCCGCTGAATGATGTGATTTACGCGGAAGTGACCGGCCACGGGGAAATCTGGTCTGCCCGTCTGATGGCTCAGGTACTTCAGGAGCAGGGTATGGCCGCACAGTGGCTGGATGCCCGGACATTCCTGTGTGCGGAGCGGGCGGCGCAGCCGGAAGTGGATACCGCGCGGTCGCAGCCGCTGCTTGCAGAACTGCTGGCGCTGCATCCGGGTAAACGTCTGGTGGTGACCGGGTTTATCTCCCGCAACGCTGCCGGGGAAACCGTGCTGCTCGGCCGTAACGGCAGTGACTATTCCGCCACCCAGGTCGGCGCGCTGGCCGGGGTGAAAAAAGTCACCATCTGGAGTGATGTCGCGGGGGTTTACAGCTCTGACCCGCGCAAAGTCAAAGATGCCTGTCTGCTGCCGCTGCTGCGTCTGGATGAAGCCAGTGAACTGGCACGTCTCGCCGCACCGGTACTGCATACCCGCACATTACAGCCGGTGTCCGTCAGTGATATCGATTTACAGCTGCGCTGCAGTTACCAGCCGGAACAGGGCTCGACAAAAATTGAGCGTGTGCTGGCATCCGGCACCGGGGCGAAGATCGTGACCAACCATGATGAGGTTTGTCTGATTGATATCCGCCTGCCGGCCGGGGATGACGCCAGAGCGCGTTATAAAAGTATTGATCTGCTGCTTAAACGCAGCCAGATCCGCCCGCTGGCGGTCGGCCTGCATAATGATGACAATCTTATTCAGCTCAGTTATACCGCCGAAGTGGCAGACAGCGCCCTGCATGTGCTGGAAAGCGCCGGACTGCCGGGCACACTGACACTGCGTGACGGCTTCTCGCTGGTGGCGCTGGTCGGGGCGGGGGTCTGTAAAAACCTCCTGCATTACCACCGTTTTTATCAGCAGCTCAAAGATCAGCCGGTGGAGTTTATCTGGCAGGCCGAGGACGGTATCAGTCTCGTGGCCATTCTGCGCACCCGTCAGACCGGGCATGTGATTCAGGGTCTGCACCAGAGCCTGTTCCGTGCGGAAAAGCAGATCGGCCTGATGGTGTTCGGCAAAGGCAATATCGGCAGCCGCTGGCTGGAACTGTTTGCGCGTGAGCAGAGTAATCTCTCTGCCCGCAGCGGGTTTGAATTTGTTCTCGCCGGGGTGGCGGACAGCGAAAGAGCGCTGCTCAGTTACGACGGGCTGGATCCGAGCCGCGCACTGGCTTTCTTCAATGAGGAAGCAGAGCCGATCGCCGATGAGGACACCCTGTATCTGTGGATGCGCAACCATCCGTTTGATGACCTGGTGATTATCGACCTGACTGCCAGTCAAACCCTGGCGGAAAGCTACGCCGATTTTGCCGCGTACGGTTTCCATGTCATCAGCGCCAACAAAATTGCCGGGGCGGCAAAAACCCGCGATTACCGCCAGATCCGCGATGCGTTCCGCAAAACCGGGCGTCACTGGCTGTACAACGCCACTGTCGGTGCGGGACTGCCGATCAACCACTGTGTGCGTGATCTGCATGAAAGCGGAGACAGCATTATTGCGATCAGCGGGATCTTCTCCGGCACACTTTCCTGGCTGTTCCTGCAATTCGACGGCACCGTACCGTTTAGTGAGCTGGTGGAACAGGCCTGGCAGCAGGGGCTGACCGAGCCGGATCCGCGTATTGATTTATCCGGCCAGGATGTGATGCGCAAGCTGATTATCCTCGCCCGTGAAGCCGGGTATGAAATTGAGCCGGAAGATGTCCGTGTGGAATCCCTGGTGCCGGAAGCGGCACAGGAAGGCACACCGGATCACTTCTTCGAGAATGTCACTGCGCTGAATGAACAGATGGCCTGCCGCCTGGAAGCTGCCCGTGAAATGGGCATGGTGCTGCGCTACGTGGCCCGTTTTGATGCCAACGGCAAAGCGCGGGTCGGGGTGGAAGCGGTCCGGCCTGATCATCCGCTGGCCGCATTGCAGCCGGGGGATAATCTCTTTGCCGTGGAAAGCCGCTGGTACCGCGATAATCCGCTGGTGATCCGCGGGCCGGGTGCCGGTCGTGATGTCACCGCAGGGGCGATTCAGTCAGATTTAAACCGTCTGGCACAATTGCTGTAATTCATCGGATTCTGACTATCGCCGGGGTTAAATAGTCTTAAAAAGTCACTATACGGGACAAAAAATGACGATAACGGGAATTGTCTTATTACGTTTATAGTACAGGGTTGGTATAAATAGCGCATGGTGATGTTTCAAGATGGACATATAATTATTATGGATGATGGCTGTGACAGGATGTCATGGTAAGGATATGCACCGGACGTGCTTCTTCTGACAGGAAGCCAGGCTAAGGACAGAAACAATCCCGGCGGGATGCGATTAACGGATTTAATTGCATCCCGTTACTATTTTCACTTCCCGCTGTTTTTCTGCTGACGGTTTCCCGTTACACTTTCCTGCTGAATTTTTCCCCGCCGGACTGAGGATTTTCGCTCAGGCTGAATCGTTACTATTTTTGCCTTAATTCGCGATATCTGTCTGTGACGTTTGTTTTTCCCTTTCATTATGCTGGCGGGACGGATTTTTACCCGATAATCCGGCACCTGCCTGTGCGCAACATGATGGCGGCACGGTAATTAAATCTGATAAAGTCCTTTCAAAGCGCGTTTTTTTTGATATGAATATAGGGCAGAGATAAATGCAAGGGAACGGCGTCACAAAATAAGAATTAATCCGTCGTATGAAATCACTAAGATGTACAGGACAGAGAACTGCCGGCTGAAAGTTCCTCACCGGCGGTCATAGGATTCTGCCGTCAATAAGGGTCAGGGGTCGTATGAATCAACAATATTCCGCAATGCGCAGTAACGTCAGTATGCTCGGGAAACTACTCGGAGACACGATCAAAGAGGCCCAGGGTGAACATATTCTCGAGAAAGTAGAATCCATCCGTAAGTTATCCAAAGCGTCACAGGCCGGTAATGAAATTCAGCGGCAGAAGCTGCTGATGACACTGCAAAATCTATCCAATGAAGAACTGCTGCCGGTTGCCCGCGCATTTAACCAGTTCCTGAATTTAACCAACGTGGCGGAGCAGTATCACAGCATTTCGCCGCACGGTGAGGCGGCCAGTAATCCGGTTGCCCTGGCGGCGCTGTTTGATCAGCTGAAAGCCAAAAATTTTACCAATGAAGAGATGCGCAAGGCCGTGGATGAACTCTCCATTGAGCTGGTGCTGACCGCGCATCCGACCGAAATTGCCCGCCGTACCCTGATCCACAAACTGGTGGCGGTGAATACCTGCCTGGCACAGCTGGATCATGATGACTTGGCTGATTATGAGCACGATCGTATTATGCGCCGTCTGCGCCAACTGGTGGCACAGGCCTGGCATACTGATGAAATCCGCAAAGACCGTCCGACACCGCTTGATGAAGCGAAGTGGGGCTTTGCCGTGGTGGAAAACAGTCTGTGGGAAGGGGTTCCGGCGTTCCTGCGCGAGTTTAATGAGCAGCTCGAGGCATCACTGGATTACAACCTGTCCGTGGAAGCCACACCGATCCGCTTTACCTCATGGATGGGTGGTGACCGCGACGGTAACCCGAATGTCACGGCAGATATCACCCGGCGCGTGCTGACCCTCAGCCGCTGGAAGGCTGCTGATCTTTTCTATAATGATATTCAGGTGCTGGTCTCCGAGCTCTCCATGAGCGAATGCACGCCGGAGCTGCGTGAGCGCGTGGGTGAGGATGCCGCCGAGCCGTACCGCGTCATCACCAAACAGCTGCGCGCCCGTCTGAAAAGCACACTGGACTATCTGGAGCGCTGCCTGGCCGGTGAACCGGCTATCAAACCGGATAACCTGCTGACCGATAACGAAGAGTTATGGGAGCCGCTGTATCTCTGCTACCGCTCGCTGGTTGAGTGCGGCATGAAGATTATTGCCAACGGCCAACTGCTGGATACGCTGCGCCGTATCCGCTGCTTCGGTCTGCAGCTGGTGCGTATTGATGTGCGCCAGGAAAGTACCCGTCATACCGAAGCGCTGTCTGAACTGACACAGTATCTCGGCCTCGGGGATTACGCCGCCTGGCCGGAAGAGGAAAAACAGGAATTCCTGCTGCGTGAACTCCAGTCAAAACGTCCGCTGGTGCCGCAGAACTGGGAGTGCAGTAATGAAACCCGCGAAGTTTTTGATACCTGCCGGGTGATTGCCGAATCACCGGAAAATTCTGTCGCTTCCTATGTGATTTCGATGGCAAAAGTGCCGTCGGATGTTCTGGCGGTCAAACTGCTGCTCAAAGAATCCGGCAGCCCGGTCACATTGCCGGTCGCGCCGCTGTTTGAAACCCTCGATGACCTTAATAACGCAGAGAGTGTTATCACCCGCCTGCTGAGTATCGACTGGTACCGCAATCTGATTAATGACCGCCAGATGGTGATGATCGGTTACTCCGACTCTGCCAAAGACGCCGGGGTAATGGCGGCGTCCTGGGCACAATACCGCGCTCAGGATGCACTGATTAAAGTCTGCGCCCGTGAAGGCGTGACACTGACGCTGTTCCACGGACGCGGGGGCACCATCGGCCGCGGCGGTGCACCGGCACACGCCGCACTGCTCTCACAGCCGCCGGGAAGCCTGAAAGGCGGCCTGCGTGTGACAGAGCAGGGTGAGATGATCCGCTTTAAATTTGGTCTGCCGCAGGTCACTATCAGCAGCCTGGCGATGTACGCCAGCGCCAGCCTGGAAGCCAATCTGCTGCCGCCGCCGGAGCCGAAACCGGAGTGGGCCGCGATTATGGATCGCCTCTCTGATATCTCCTGTGAGATGTACCGCGACTATGTCCGCGAACAGCCGGATTTTGTCCCGTATTTCCGCGCGGCCACGCCGGAGCAGGAGCTGGGTAAACTGCCGCTGGGATCCCGTCCGGCAAAACGCCGTCCGACCGGTGGTGTGGAAACGCTTCGTGCGATTCCGTGGATTTTTGCCTGGTCGCAAAACCGTCTGATGCTGCCGGCCTGGCTGGGTGCGGGTGCGGCACTGAAAACCGCCGTGGATGAAGGCAACCGGGCAATGCTGGAAGTGATGTATTACCAGTGGCCATTCTTCAGAACCCGCATCGGTATGCTGGAAATGGTGTTTGCCAAAGTCGATTTATGGCTGGCGGAATACTATGACCAGCGCCTGGTGGAGCCGCGCCTGTGGCCGCTGGGGGCAAAACTGCGCGAACAGTTATCACAGGATATTAAGAGTGTCCTGATGATTTCCAAAGATGAGCAGTTAATGGCGGATCTGCCGTGGATTGCGGAATCTATCGCTCTGCGTAACGTGTACACCGACCCACTGAACGTCCTGCAGGCCGAACTGCTGCACCGCTCACGTGAATGCGATCAGTCAGATCCGCAGGTAGAGCAGGCCCTGATGGTGACTATTGCAGGCATTGCGGCAGGTATGCGTAATACCGGTTAATAACGTTATTTTTACAATCACTGACGGTCGCTGCCAACCCCTGCGGGTTGGCCGGCGGCCCCGGATGGCCGCAGTTGCGGCCATTTTTTATTCAGGGATGCAAATGTGTTCTCAGAAAATTGTAAGCATGCATACCGGGTTGTATCAATGAACCTGCTGTCTGGTTAGTGATGCCGCAAACTTTCGCTTTCAGAGGGCTTTGCGGGTGGAATACCCGGCTTTTTCCTGCATGACTGTTATTACCCTCCTGTACCGGTGAGATTTTTTTTGTGTATCCTTTAACCGGGCAACCTGTTTTATTAGCCAGCATCTGTGCATTCGAAATCGCGCCTCCTGCAGCCCCGTAGCAACTAACAAAATTAATTGGTGAATTTCCTGTGGCTTTAATTGTTTTTGCCAGATGATCTGCTGCTTTTTTGCCTGACATAACCTTGCCATTATCCAGCCGGACATTACATGGCGCACCATGTAACCGAATTTGAAGCATCAATTATTTCCTTATTATTCATGAGATAATTAAATATTTATCTTACCGTATATGCCATAAATTAATTGCAGAAAACGGCAGTTTGCCGGAGATATCTCAAAATAATGGCGGGAATATATGAATAATGATATTGAATAATCTGTAAATTTATATAATATTAAAATATATATTGTATGTAACTGTTACTCTCACTAAGGATCGGAAATGTCATATTACAAAGATGTCACTAAAGAAATCGCCGTAAACATGCAGGAACTGGGTAAATTTATCCCGGATGTTATGACCGCTTTCTCAGAGCTGGTCAGCAGCAGCTCGGCGGATGGTGTATTAGATAAAAAAACAAAAGAACTGATTTTTATCGCGGTTGCGGTGGCAAACCGTTGTGATGGTTGTATTGGTTTTCATACCAAAAAATTGGTTGATGCGGGGGTAACGGAGCAGGAGCTGGCGGAAGCACTGGGTGTGGCTGTTGCTATGGGTGGCGGTCCGTCTGTGATGTACGCGGCAAATACGATTAAGGCATTTAAAGAGTTCTCATAAACGCCTTACCTTTCGCTGTGACGGATGCTCACGATCCGGCGACATACTGATGTATGTGCCCGGATCGTGATAAATTATGCCACGCAGGCGGCCGGGCGGACACCCAGAGTATGGCAGATAGCGTAAGTCAGTTCCGCGCGGTTCAGGGTGTAAAAATGGAAATCTTTCACGCCTTCACGGCTGAGCAGTTTCACCATCTCCATTGCCACGGAAGCCCCGACCAGCTTGCGGGATTCCGGGTCATCATCCAGGCCTTCAAACATGGTGCCGAGCCAGCCCGGGATGCGGACGTTAGTCATTCCTGCAAAGCGCTGTAACTGTTTGAAGTTAGAGACCGGAAGAATGCCCGGCACAATCTCCACATCAATACCGGCCGCCGCACAGCGGTCACGGAAACGCAGATAGGTGCTGACATCAAAGAAAAACTGCGTGATAGCGCGGTCTGCACCGGCATCAATTTTCTTTTTCAGGTTAATCAGGTCTGACTGCGCACTGCGCGCTTCCGGATGCACTTCCGGGTAAGCGGCGACGGAAATATCAAAATCGGCGACCGATTTTAACAAACCGACCAGGTCAGCGGCATACATATCCGGTTTGCTGCTGCTGTCCGGCAGATCGCCGCGCAGCGCCACAATATGGCGGATACCGTTATCCCAGTAATCTCTGGCGATAGTTTTCAGCTCATCACGGGTGGCATCAATACAGGTCAGGTGCGGAACAGCAATCAGCCCGGTTTTCTCTTTGATACTTTTAATCACCGAATGGGTGCGGTCCCGCTCGCCGGAGTTCGCCCCGTAAGTGACGGAAACAAATTTCGGCTTCAGCACACTGAGACGTTCGATGGACTGCCACAGGGTTTTTTCCATTTCCGGTGTGCCCGGCGGAAAGAATTCAAAAGATACGGCCACACGACCGGCCAGTTCTGCCAGGTTCTGATTCAGTGCTTCGTGCTGGTCTATATGTAAAAAACTCATCGCTGCCCCCGCAGTTATCCGTCCGTGATTATTTGAATGTCTATACGTTTAGACGTCTGGATGTAGATTACGGGATGAATTGGTTAAACGTCAACCACTAATTGTCACAGTGCGGGTGAGGTTTTCTCACACGCTGTATGAAAGATTGTCATGATGAGGGGAAAAGCGCGGACAGACGGGCTGTCCGCTGAGAAGAATTATTCGGGGGTTTTACAGCAGAAATGGGTGACAAGCTGGGTCAGCAGTTCACGGGTCGGCTCAATAAAGTGGGTTTCGAGAAATTCATCCGGCTGATGCGCCTGTTCAATCGACCCGGGGCCGAGCACCAGGGTCGGGCACAGATCCTGAATAAACGGTGCTTCGGTGCAGTAATTCACCGTCTGCGCTTTTTCGCCGAGCAGGTTTTCAATCACACCGACCATTTTATGATCTGTCGGGCAGGCGTAACCCGGGATCGGCGCATGCAGCTCCTCAATCGCCAGCCGTCCCGGCCAGCGCTGCTTCACCGGCTCCAGCGTGGTATTGAGCATGTCGTCAATATCACTGAGAGTCATGCCCGGCAGCGGCCGGATATCCATATGCAATTCACAGCAGCCGCAGATACGGTTTGCCGCATCACCGCCGTGAATATGACCGAAATTCATGGTCGGATACGGAATGACAAACGCCGGGTTATTGAATTTTTCTTTCAGCTCGTTACGCAGTGACATCAGGTGCGTGATGGATTCATTCATCAGCTCAATCGCATTGACGCCGCGCTCCGGATCACTGGAATGACCGGACTGACCGGTAATGCGGATAGCATTGGAGAGGTGGCCTTTGTGCGCCCGCACCGGCTGTAACGACGTGGGTTCGCCGATAATGGCAAAGGACGGGCGGATAGCTGCATTGGCGGCAAAATAGCGCGCCCCGGCCATGGTGGTTTCTTCATCTGCGGTGGCGAGGATATAGAGCGGGTGCTGCAAATCCTTCACACTGATATCGCGCAGCGCGTCGAGGATAAAGGCGAAAAAGCCCTTCATATCCGCTGTTCCCAGCCCGTACAGCTTGTTGTTCTGCTCTGTCAGGGTGAAGGGATCTTTGCTCCAGCGGCCTTCATCAAACGGGACGGTATCGGTGTGGCCGCACAGCAGCAGACCGCCGTCGCCATCCCCGAGACTCGCGAGCAGATTGAACTTGCCGCGCGTTTCCGGAACGGGTTGCACCTCGACATCAAACCCCAGGGTTTCAAACCAGGTCGCCAGCAGATTGATAACAGTTTCATTGCTCTGATCAGATTCCGCTTCCGTGGAACTGATGGAAGGTGCCGCGATGAGCTGACGATAAATCTCAATAAATGCAGGTAATTTAATATTCACTGTTGACAGCCTTTAGTCATAATAGTATCAATATTCATGCAGTTTATGTGAATAAAAATACATTGTTTGTGTTTCAGGTACAAGGTGAAGATAACTTATGTTGAAAACGCTGATTATCGGTGCCAGCGGATATACCGGTGCAGAGCTCGCTGCTTATATCCAACGCCACCCGCAGACGGAACTGACCGGCCTGATGGTTTCTGCCAACAGTGCGGATGCCGGAAAATGCTTTTCGGATCTGCATCCGCAGTTCCGGGGCCTGGTGGATCTGCCGCTGGAGCCGCTGACAGACCCGGCCGCCGTTGCACAAAATACCGATGTGGTGTTCCTGGCAACCGCCCATGAGGTCAGCCATGACTTCGTGCCGGTTTTCCTTGCGGCGGGTTGCACGGTGTTTGATCTTTCAGGCGCTTACCGCGTTCAGCAGGATAATTTTTACCCACAATACTACGGATTTGAACACAAACATACCGCCTTATTGGCGCAGGCCGTGTACGGCCTGGCGGAATGGCAGCATGACAACATCCGTACCGCGCAACTGATTGCGGTGCCGGGCTGTTATCCGACGGTCTCCCAGCTGGCGCTGAAACCGCTGCTGGATAATGACCTGCTGGATCTGACCCAATGGCCGGTTATCAATGCCACCAGCGGCGTGAGCGGTGCGGGGCGTAAAGCCGCGCTGAATAACAGTTTTTGTGAGGTGAGTCTGCAACCCTACGGGCTGTTTACTCACCGGCATCAGCCGGAAATTGCCGCACATCTCGGCACTCCGGTAATTTTTACCCCGCATCTCGGCAACTTTAAACGCGGGATCCTGGCAACCATCACCTGCAGACTGAAAAGCGGCGTCACCGCAGAGCAGGTCAGCGCGGCCTATCACAAGGCCTATGACGATAAACCGCTGGTGCGGGTGTATGACCACGGCGTACCGGCACTGAATGCTGTTGTTGGTCAGCCGTTCTGCGACCTGGGCTTTGCCGTGCAGGGAGAGCATCTGATTGTCGCTGGTGCAGAGGATAACCTGCTCAAAGGGGCGGCTGCTCAGGCGGTTCAGTGCATGAATATTCGTTTTGGCTTTAATGAAACGCTGTCCCTGCTGCCACAGTAAGCAGACAGCCCGGCTCACTCTTTTATCTGACGGAAAACGGAAATGGAACCATTAGTCATCAAATTAGGCGGTGTGTTACTGGACAGCGAAGAAGCCCTCGGGCGTTTATTCACCGCACTGGCCGCATACCGGGCGTCAAATGACCGCCGCATTGTCATCGTTCACGGCGGCGGCTGCGTAGTGGATGAACTGATGGCGAAATTACAGTTACCGGTGGTGAAAAAGCAGGGGCTGCGGGTCACCCCGGCGGATCAGATAGACATTATCACCGGAGCGCTGGCGGGCAGTGCCAACAAAACACTGCTGGCGTGGGCGACCCGTTATCAGCTCAACGGTACCGGCTTGTGTCTCGGGGATGGTCAGAGTGTCAAAGTCACACCACTAAGTGACGAACTGGGCCATGTAGGTAAAGCGGCACCGGGCAACCCGGCTCTGCTGAATCTGTTACTGAACAACGGTTTTCTGCCGGTCATCAGTTCCATCGGCATCACGGAAGACGGACTGCTGATGAATGTGAATGCGGATCAGGCGGCTACCGCCATTGCGGAAACGCTGGGCGCAGATCTGGTCCTGCTGTCGGATGTCAGCGGCATCCTGGACGGCAAAGGGCAGAAAATCAAAGCACTCGATGGTGTACATGCACAGAAAATGATCGACGACGGCATTATCACCGACGGCATGATTGTGAAAGTGAACGCGGCGCTGGAAGCGGCGGCCACACTGGGGCGGCCGGTGGATATCGCCTCCTGGCGTCATGCGGATCAGCTGCATTTATTATTTGATGGCGAAGCCATCGGCACGCGGATTTCCGCGTAATCCGGATTATCAGCACATTGGCAGAATCACTCCGCAGCAGCGGATAACATTTACTGAAAGGACAGGGTTATGACAGAGGCAAAAAAAACAGGCATTAAAAAAATCGTACTGGCTTACTCCGGCGGTCTGGATACATCGGCGATTATTCCGTGGCTGAAAGAGCATTATGATAACTGCGAAGTGGTGGCATTTGTCGCCAATATCGGCCAGAGCGCGGAAGATCTCGACGGTGTCGAGCAGAAAGCACTGAACTCCGGGGCGTCTTCCTGCTATGTCGTCGATCTGCGTGAAGAATTTATCAAAGATTTTGTCTATCCGGTGCTGAAAAGCGGCGCACTGTATGAAGGTAAATATCTGCTCGGTACATCGATGGCGCGGCCGATTATCGCCAAAGCTCAGGTGGAGCTGGCACTGAAAGTCGGCGCGGATGCGCTGGCACACGGTGCGACCGGCAAAGGGAATGACCAGGTACGTTTTGAGGGAACCTACACCGCCCTGGCGCCACAGCTGAAAGTCATTGCACCGTGGCGTGAGTGGGAGCTGCGTTCCCGTGAGGCGCTGCTGGATTACCTGAAAGTCCGTAATATCCCGACCACCGCGTCCCTGGAAAAAATCTACAGCCGTGATGAAAACGCATGGCATATCTCTACCGAAGGCGGCGTGCTGGAAAGTCCGTGGAATCAGTCGAATGCTGATTGCTGGGTATGGACCGCAGATCCGCAGGAAGCCCCGGATCAGCCGGAGCTGGTTACTGTCACCATTAAGGCCGGTGAAGTCACCGGGGTGAACGGCAAAGCGCTGTCTCCGTATAACTGCCTGAATGCCCTGAATGAACTGGGTGCGAAACACGGTATCGGCCGGATCGATATTATTGAAAACCGGCTGGTGGGCATGAAATCCCGCGGTTGTTATGAAACCCCGGGGGGCACCATCATGATGGCGGCACTGCGCGGACTGGAAGAGATCATCCTCGACCGCGACAGCTTCAAATGGCGTCAGCAGATTGGCCTGGAAATGTCCTATGTGGTGTATGACGGCCGCTGGTTTGCCCCGCTGCGTAAATCCATTCAGGCAGCTGCGGATTCCCTGGCGGAAGAGGTCAGCGGTGAAGTGGTGCTGAAACTCTATAAAGGACAGGTCACGGCGATCCAGAAACAGTCCGCCAACAGCCTCTATTCCGAAGAGTTCGCCACTTTCGGCGAAGATGACGTGTATGACCACAGCCATGCGGGCGGCTTTATCCGCCTGTATTCACTCTCCTCGCGGATCCGTGCGCTGAAAGCGCAGAAATAACCGGCGGGAGACAGGGAGATTATGCACAGGGACGTGCATCAGACTGATTTATCATTAAAAACAGAAAGGGAAAAAGTATGGCACTGTGGGGCGGACGCTTCAGTCAGGAAGCAGATCAACGGTTCAAACAATTCAACGACTCGCTGAGATTCGACTATCGTCTGGCGGAGCAGGATATCACCGGCTCTGTGGCCTGGTCGAAAGCACTGGTGACTGTCAATGTGCTGACTGCACAGGAGCAGGCGGCGCTGGAGCAGGCACTGAATGAGCTGCTGGCGGAAGTGCAGGCCGATCCGCGTGCCATTCTGCGCAGTGATGCGGAAGATATCCACAGCTGGGTGGAAGGCAAACTGATCGGCAAAGTCGGCGATCTGGGAAAAAAACTCCACACCGGACGCAGCCGTAACGACCAGGTGGCGACGGATTTAAAACTGTGGTGCAAAGAGGCGGTCAGTCAGATCCTCGCGGCATTACAGGAATTACAGCAGGCGCTGGTGCTGACGGCGGAGCAGAATCAGGATTCGGTGATGCCGGGTTACACCCACTTACAGCGGGCGCAGCCGGTGACATTTGCTCACTGGTGCCTGGCGTACAGTGAAATGCTGGCGCGGGATGAAAGCCGTGTCCGCGATGCCCTGGCGCGTTTTGATTACAGCCCGCTCGGCTCGGGTGCGCTGGCCGGAACCGCGTATGCCATCGACCGGGAACAGCTGGCCGGCTGGCTGGGATTCGCCGGTGCAACCCGCAACAGCCTCGACAGTGTGTCTGATCGTGACCATGTACTGGAACTGCTCAGTGATGCGGCGATCAGCATGGTGCATCTCTCCCGCTTTGCTGAAGATATGATTTTCTTCAACAGCGGCGAAGCAGCGTTTATTGAATTATCTGACCGTGTCACCTCCGGCTCTTCCCTGATGCCGCAGAAAAAGAACCCGGATGCTCTCGAGCTTATCCGTGGCAAATGCGGCCGGGTGCAGGGCGCACTGACCGGTATGATGATGACCCTCAAAGGTCTGCCGCTCGCCTATAACAAGGATATGCAGGAAGACAAAGAAGGGCTGTTTGATGCACTCGACAGCTGGCTGGACTGCCTGCATATGGCGGCACTGGTGCTGGAAGGCATTCAGGTGAAACGTCCGCGCTGCGAGGAAGCGGCCAAACAGGGTTATGCCAACGCGACAGAACTGGCGGATTACCTGGTGGCAAAAGGCGTTCCGTTCCGCGAGGCGCATCATATTGTCGGTGAAGTGGTGGTCGGCGCGATAGCAAAAGGCGTGGCGCTGGAAGAAATGCCGCTGACAGAACTGCAGGAATTCAGCCCGGCGATTGCCCTGGATGTGTATGACATACTGTCACTTCAGTCCTGTCTGGAGAAACGCTGTGCGAAAGGCGGTGTTTCACCGGAGCAGGTGGCTGCGGCTATCAGTGAAGCCAAAATCCGGCTGAAACTGGTGTGACGTAATGTATTGTCCCCGGCTCACCCTCTTTTCCTGTGAGCCGGGGGTAATTATTGCCATCAGTATATTTTTGCCTATAACGCGAAAGCCGGATTCCGGCCGGTGATACCTTCAGGAAATCCGCAATAATCTTTTCGCCTTTCGGCCAGCGCCGGGTAAGGGCATTATGGGTTTTCCTGATGACCGTACCGGGCTCTGCTGTATTCTGACCATTAAGGTATCCTGCATTTCCTGCACACTGCTATCAGTGTTGCCGGTATTTCCCGATCCGGTCTGACAGTTATGCTTTCTTACCGGTAACGCTATGGATTTTCTGTCTGTTTCCGTCCTGTGATTTAAGCTCGACTAACAATGCAGTTGCGTTATGATAGTTATCAATTGATTTTATCTATTAATCGCAGACGGAGACACAGGCATGAATATCCGGGATTTGGAATATCTGGTGGCACTTTCTGAGCATAATCACTTTCGCCGCGCGGCAGATGCCTGTCATGTCAGCCAGCCGACACTGAGCGGACAGATCCGCAAGCTCGAGGATGAACTGGGTGTGATGCTGCTGGAGCGCACCAGCCGCAAAGTCCTGTTTACCCAGCAGGGAATGCTGCTGGTGGATCAGGCCCGGACCATTCTGCGGGAAGTGAAAATTCTTGAGGAAATGGCCTCCCTTCAGGGAGAAAGCATGGCAGGGCCGCTGCATATCGGGCTGATCCCGACCATCGCCCCGTATCTGTTGCCGCATATCATTCCGGAACTGCACCGGCTGTGGCCGAAGCTCGAGATGTATCTGCATGAAGCCCAGACTCATCAGCTGCTGGCACAACTGGACAGCGGGAAACTCGACTGCGCGATTCTGGCGCGGGTAAAAGAAACCGGCAGCTTTATTGAAGAGCCGCTGTTTAATGAGCCGATGAAACTGGCGATTTATGATGAGCATCCGTGGGCATCCCGTCAGGAAGTGGAAATGCATGAGCTGGCCGGGGAAAAACTGCTGATGCTGGAAGACGGGCACTGTCTGCGTGATCAGGCGATGGGATTCTGTTTCCAGGCCGGTGCGCGGGAAGATACCCACTTCCGGGCGACAAGTATGGAAACCCTGCGCAATATGGTGGCGGCAGGCAGCGGTATCACGTTACTGCCGGATCTGGCGATTCCGCCGGAGCACAAACGCGACGGCGTGTGTTATCTCTCCTGCACCAATCCGGAGCCTTTCCGTGAAGTGATCCTGGTTTACCGTCCGGGGTCGCCGCTGCGCAGCCGTTACAGCCAGCTGGCAGAGGCTATCCGTGCAAAAATGTGTGCTTATTACCAGCAGGAGCCTGCGGCTTAAAATAAGCGGTTAAGTCCGTTCAGTGCGGCAACCCGGTAGGCTTCCGCCATTGTCGGGTAGTTGAAGGTGGTATTGACGAAATAATCGATGGTATTACCTTCACCTTTCTGTTCCATAATCGCCTGGCCGATGTGGATAATCTCAGCCGCACGCTCGCCGAAGCAGTGGATCCCCAGAATCTGCCGGGTTTCGCGGTGGAACAGAATTTTCAGGCTGCCTGCATCCAGCCCGGCAATTTGCGCCCGTGCCAGATGTTTGAACTGTGCCCGGCCCACTTCATACGGGATCTTCATCGCCGTCAGCTGCTGCTCTGTTTTACCGACCGAGCTGATTTCCGGAATGGTATAAATCCCGGTCGGGATATCCTCTATCAGATGCAGCGGTGCATTGCCGTCATGAGTGATAGCGCGGGCGGCAATCCGCCCCTGGTCATAGGCCGCCGAGGCGAGGCTCGGGTAGCCGATAACATCCCCGACTGCATAAATCGCCGGATTGCTGGTCTGGTAGGTATCATTGACACTGATGAGTCCCCGGCTGTCAGCGGTGATCCCGACATGCTCAAGACCGAGATTATCGGTGTTACCGGTGCGGCCGTTGGCAAAGAGCAGGCAGTCCGCCTTCACTTTTTTCCCTGAACGGAAGTGAATAATCACACCGTCATCCGTGCCCTCAATCCGCTCATACTCTTCATTCTGGCGGATAACCACGCCGTTGTTCCAGAAATGATAGGTAAGTGCGTCTGACATCTCCTGGTCGAGAAACGCCAGCAGGCGGTCGCGGGTGTTGATCAGATCCACCTTCACACTCAGACCACGGAAAATAGAGGCATATTCACAGCCGATAACCCCGGCACCATAAATGATCACATGGCGCGGTTCGTGTGTCAGTGACAGAATGGTGTCGCTGTTATAGATGCGGGAGTGGCTGAAATCCACATCCGGCGGGCAGTACGGGCGCGAACCGGTGGCGATAACCACATTCTCCGCACGGAGAATATCGCAGCTGCCGTCACTGTAGCGCACACGGACATCACCCTCCTCGGTGAATTTAGCTTCGCCGCAGAACATGGTACAGCCGTTGCGCTCGTAAAAACCACGGCGCATGCCGGTCTGCTGGGTAATAACCCGGCCGGCGTGAGCCAGGATTTCGGAAAATGAAGATTTCAGAACCCGGGAGTTATCACTGTACAGCGGATTCTGGTTAAATTCGATAATACGGCTGACCGCGTGGCGCAGCGCTTTGGAAGGAATCGTTCCCCAGTGGGTACAGCCGCCGCCGACGTCATCATAACGCTCAATTACGGCAACCCGTTTTCCCTGCTTCACAAGTCCCATTGCCACACCTTCACCACCCGGGCCGGAGCCGATGACAATGGCATCAAACTGGTTCTGTTGCATATGAGAAGTAACCTGTTTATACATAAGTTAACAACATCATCTTAACATCAGATGGAAAATCAACCTATGATTAGTAAGGTTTACAGGTCACACTTCAGGAAATCTTTTTTTCAGGAATTTCACCGGCCATAAGCTAATCATCACTGAAAAAAGTATTAAGTTTGTTATATTGATCCGTCTGAATAAATTGAGAGTCTGAATTCCGTGAGTAACGTGATTGGTGTAAGAGCAAAACAGAAAGAAAAAACCCGCCGGGCCCTGATTGAAGCTGCCTTCAGTCAGCTCAGCGCTGAGCGCAGCTTCACCAGTCTGAGCCTGCGCGAGGTTGCCCGTGAAGCCGGGATCGCCCCGACCTCTTTTTATCGCCATTTCAAAGATGTGGATGAACTGGGGCTGACGATGGTGGATGAGAGCGGGCTGATGCTGCGCCAGCTGATGCGTCAGGCGCGTCAGCGTATCGCCAAAGGCGGGAGTGTGATCCGGACATCAGTTGCGACATTTATGGAGTTTATCGGTAATAACCCCAACGCTTTCAGGTTATTATTGCGTGAGCGCTCCGGCACATCCGCGGAATTCCGTGCAGCGGTCGCACGGGAAATCCAGCATTTTATTGCAGAACTGGCAGACTATCTGGAACTGGAAAGTAAAATGCCGCGTCAGTTTACTGAATTGCAGGCAGAATCGATGGTGACCATCGTTTTCAGCGCCGGTGCGGAAGCACTGGATATTGATTTGGAAAAGCGGGCGCACCTGGAAGAGCGGCTGGTATTACAGCTGCGGATGATCGCCAGAGGCGCGTATTACTGGTACCGCCGCGAACAAGAGAAAATGCATGACTCCGATTACACCCCATTAATCTGACACTTATCACCAAGGAGAACGTTATGACGGAACAACATCGCCGTGACAAAGGAACCTTACTGCTCGCTTTTATTGTCGGGCTTTCAGTACACGGTACTTTTTCAGCACTTTTTAATTCCGCAGTCCATTTTTCGGTTTTTCCGGTTCTGGCATTGTGCCTTGCGGTCTATTGTTTCCATCAGCGTTACCTCAACCAGATGCTGCCGGAAGGCATGCCGAAACTGGTAACCGGTACGTTCTTCCTGGGTCTGTTCTCCTATAACGCCCTGATGCGCGCAGAATATCCGGAAGCCGGATCAAACTACTTTTCTGCCGTCTTTATTGTGATTATCGCGTTGTGGCTCTACCGGGCGATGAAACAGCGCCGTGCCACCGGGCAGGATGAAGTGACAGAGTAATCGCGGCAATTTACTGAACATACCCCCGGTGGCAACCCGCTGCCGGGGGTTTTTTGTGTCTGCTTTATTGTTCCGGCCGGACAATCCCCAGGCAGACCGCCTCTTCTTTTGCGCCCGGCTGTGACTGATAGACCACCTGTTTACGCTTCACGATAACCAGATCCGGCCAGTCTTCCAGGGCACCGGTAAACGGCTCATCGGCACAGGTCCGGTTTATTTTGCCGATCAGCAGCGCACCGTGACGGCGGATATCATCCCGGGTGACATGCAGATTATAAATATTGGTTGCCCGGTAATCATGGCCGAACTCATTGATCCACGGCTGAAGTGTTTCCGGCTGATGTTTACCGTAAAACGTTACCCATTCATGCAGATATTCCCCGCCGGTGTATTTCAGCGGTTTTCCGGTTTCCTGTTCCCACCAGCTTTCTGCCTCCGCCGTAAAGGTTTTCATCCCGATATTTTTTTGTCCGGCGTCACGGATGTTGAATCCCATCACTGCGGCATAGCCCGTAATCACAATGACGGCAAAGACTATCAGCCCGTTCATCACGTTTTTCAGCGGTTTTACCGGCGGTGTGACCACAGAGCAGATCAGTGCCGGAATACACAGCAGAACAAAAGGCTGCAGCCACTCGGTAATACGTCCGCCCTGATGGAAGGTGAACCAGACATAAATCACCGCGAGTGGTGCCAGAATCATAATATTGATAAGCCGTTTTGCCTGCTCTTCCGGCCAGCCGAAACGGCCGCCTTTCAGGCGGATAATGACGGCAATAATGATCAGCGGATAGAACACCGTAAACAGTGAACCGGTGGTTTTCAGGGTCAGGCCGGTTTTAATCTGTGAATCGACCCATTTAAAGGCGGCAAAATCATTATTCATCAGCCAGATAACATTCGGAATGACCAGTGCAAACCAGATGGCTATCGCAGCATAAAACCAGGGGGAACGGTAACTTTCCCGCGCTTTCGGCACAAACAGGGTGAAGATAAAGACCATCCCGGTGAGTGCGAGCGTGGAATATTTCCCCATGGTCGCCAGCCCGGATGTCAGTGCAAAACCAATCCACCAGGCCGGGTTGTCATAAACGGCGCGGACAAAAAAGTACAGCATCCACGGCCAGAAGGTGACCAGGATATAGTTATCATTATAAGGGATTAAATCGAAATTAATGATCCCCGACAGATTCAGTGACAACAGTGCCAGCCAGGCGTAATCAGAACGCTGTGTGAGGCGGTGTGTCAGATACCACACCCCGCACATACCAATACCGATGCCGGTAAAATGAATGAAGTACCAGTAAAAATCGGCAGCAATCAGGTCAGGGAAGGCGATGACCGGGTACATCAGCATACCGACCAGCCACGGATTTTTCGGTGCACCCCATTCACCGGTTTTGCCCCAGTTCAGGGCTTCCACGGCATCGTAGGGCACCGTCGGATCCAATCCGTAGCTGACAATAATCCAGAGCGTGACATAAGCAGCGACCCAAAACCAGACAGGGCGGTGCGACGTTTGTTGTGAAAAGTGCATAATTCTATATCTTGGTTAAAATAATGGCTGTGTTCATTATTCACCCGGAGGCGAAATGATAGATCGTTTTGACGGAAATCAGGGTAAACTAGCCGCCAGCGAATCATTGTCATGGCTGCGGGCAGCCCGGAAGCCATGAATATAGTTTTGTACTGTTCATTTACGTGGTAAATGTTAACACAAATTAATCAGTTATTTTTAAGCGAGTAAGGTATATGGCCGCTATTTCAAAAAAACCAGCCCGGTCACGGACACCAAAGAAAAGCCGTGAGGAGCTCAACGCGGAAGGCCGTGAACGCAAACGGCAGAAAAAACACCGCGGTAATCCGTCCGGTGCCCGTCAGCAGGATGATGCCCGCAAGACCGGCCGTGGTGCGGAGAATGCGGTTGCTGATCCGCGTATCGGCAGTAAAAAACCGGTTCCGCTGTTTGCGGAAGGTAAAACCTCCGTCAAACCGGCGGTAAAAAAACCGGCTGAGCCGGTCAAAGCCAGACTGTCTCCTGAAGAGGAACTGGCAAAACTCGAGAATGACGAGCGTCTCGATGCACTGTTGCTGCGCCTGGAGAACAACGAAACCCTGACCGCAGAAGAAAACACCTACGTTGATACCATGCTGGAACGTATCGACGCGCTGATGGAAAAACTCGGTATTTCTCTTGATGAAGATGATGATGAAGAGAAAACCGACGACATCATGCAACTGCTGAAAGGGCGCTGATCCTCAGTTATTTTACTGAAACCGGCGGTACTGCATCAAAACCGGCGTAACGGGCGACTGTTATGCCGGTTTTCTTATTTTAAGCCTACGTGTTTGCCGTGTTATCTGCCTTAACAGAGGATTAAACAGCGCCGTGCGGCGGTTTTTCTGTGACAGTTATGGCAGATATCTTACTGAGAATAATAAATAATTCTGAAGAGTAATACGGGATTATGCTGATGCTGTTCACCGGGAGAAACCAATGAGTGATACAAAACGTCCGCCGCACGATCACAGCCGCTTTATCCGCTGCCTCGGCTGGGTGGCAACCTTTACGGCATTTTGTATGTATGTCTCCTATATTCCACAGATTATGGATAATCTGGCGGGACATAAAACGTCACCGCTGCAGCCGCTGGCTGCCGCATTTAACTGTACACTTTGGGTGATTTACGGCCTTAAAGTGAAAGATCTGCCGGTTGCGGTCGCCAATGCCCCCGGTGTCCTGTTCGGGCTGGCGGCGATGCTGACTGCATTATAGTGATCCGTCTGATTATCCGTCTGTGGCACGATCATATTAATCGGGCGGCAGATCCGATAAACTGTGCGGCACACAAAACCGTCAGAGAACGGAAATACATTAATTCTGCAATGGTGAGGCAAAGGGGAGAGCATGTCTGACGCGATCATCTGGGATCTGGCATTGATCCGGAAATATAACTATTCCGGTCCGCGATACACTTCGTATCCGACCGCACTGGAATTTAATCAGCAGTACAGTGACAGTGATTTTATCGCCTCAGCAAACCGTTATCCGGAGCGCCCGCTGTCGTTATATGTGCATATCCCGTTCTGCCATAAATTATGTTACTTCTGCGGCTGTAATAAATTAGTCACCCGTCAGAAGCATAAGGCGGATGAATACCTGGCCGTGCTGGAGAAAGAAATCGCCGCCCGTGCCCCGTTGTTTGCCGGACGCGAAGTGCATCAGATGCACTGGGGCGGCGGTACGCCGACCTATCTCGATAAAGCACAGATCAGCCGTCTGACCGGTATGCTGCGTCAGCATTTCCGCTTTGCGCCGGATGCCGAGCTTTCCATTGAAATCGACCCGCGTGAAATAGAATTGGACGTTATCGACCATCTGCGGGCGGAAGGATTTAACCGCCTGAGCATGGGGGTGCAGGATTTCAACAAAGAAGTGCAGCGCCTGGTCAACCGCGAGCAGGATGAAGCGACGATTTTTGCGCTGGTGGAGCGTGCCCGTGCAACCGGGTTTGAATCCGTCAGTATCGACCTGATATACGGGCTGCCGAAACAGACGCCGGAAAGTTTTGCTTTTACCCTGAAACGGGTGGCGGAACTGTCACCGGATCGCCTGAGTGTCTTTAACTATGCCCATCTGCCGGACCTGTTTGCCGCCCAGCGGAAAATCAAAGATGAAGACCTGCCTTCCGCAGAGCAGAAACTGACAATTTTACAGCAGACGATTGAAAACCTGACCGGCAGCGGTTATCAGTTTATCGGGATGGATCACTTCGCCAAACCGGATGATGAGCTGGCGGTCGCACAGAATAACGGCATCCTGCACCGTAATTTCCAGGGGTACACCACTCATGAGGAGTGCGATTTGCTGGGCTTTGGTGTCTCTGCGATCAGCATGCTGGGTGATCACTATGCCCAGAACCAGAAAGACCTGAAAACCTGGTATGCACAGGTGGAAGAGCGCGGCAACGGGTTGTGCCGCGGTCTGGTGCTGACTGAGGAAGATTGCCTGCGCCGCGATGTGATTAAGGCGCTGATCTGCAACTTCCGGCTGGATTATCCGCAGATTGAAAAGCAGTATAACCTGGATTTTAAAACCCATTTCGCCGAAGATTTGCAATTATTGCAGCCGATGGCGGATGACGGGCTGGTTGAGATCCGCGACGATGCTCTGGTGGTTACACCGCGCGGACGGCTGCTTATCCGTAATATCTGTATGTGTTTCGATACTTATCTGCGCAACCAGATGCGTCAGCGTCAGTTCTCCCGCGTGATTTAATCTGTTTCCGGGGTTGATGCAGTGTCATCAATCCCGGCTTCTTTCAGTTTCCGCGTCAGCGTATTGCGCCCCCAGCCCAGCAGGCGGGCCGCGTCCTGCTTGTGTCCGTTGCTGTAATTCAGTGCGCACTGTAACAGGGTGCGTTCAAACAGCGGCAGAGCATCCGCCAGCAGATCGGTTTTCCCGGCCCGTAACTGTGCATCCGCCCACTGCGCCAGCTGCTGATCCCAGTTTCCGGCTGCCGGATTATGGCTGTGCTCACTGCGGATATGTTCTCCGGCGGCGGTCATGGTCAGGTCGGCAGGCAGATCCTGCGGCAGCACTTCCTGGGTGGCGGACATCACGGTCAGCCAGCGGCAGACGTTTTCCAGCTGGCGGACGTTGCCGGACCACGGCAACTGCATCAGCAGTGCTTCGGTATCCGGATGCAGGCTTTTCGCTTCTGTTCCCAGCTCTTTTGCGGTTTTCTGCAGAAAATGGCGTGTCAGACGCGGAATGTCCCCCGGCCGTTCCCGCAGCGGCGGCAGCTGCATGCGGATCACATTCAGGCGGTGGAACAGGTCTTCACGGAATTTACCTTCCGCCACCAGCCGCTCCAGATCCTGATGGGTGGCGGCAATAATCCTCACATCCACTTTCACCGGTGCGTAACCGCCGACGCGGTAAAACTGGCCTTCCGCCAGCACACGCAGCAGCCGTGTCTGAATATCGAGCGGCATATCGCCGATTTCATCAAGAAACAGCGAGCCGCCGTCCGCCTGCTCAAAACGCCCCCGGCGCACCTGTGATGCCCCGGTAAATGCCCCTTTTTCATGGCCGAAGAGTTCCGATTCAATCAAATCTTTCGGGATCGCCGCCATATTGAGAGCAATAAACGGTGCATCCGCCCGCGGGCTGTGATGGTGCAGGGCGTGAGCCACCAGCTCCTTCCCGGTCCCGGATTCGCCGTTAATCAGCACACTGATGGAGGAACGGGATAACCGGCCTATCACCCGGTATACCTCCTGCATGGCAGCGGATTCACCGATAATGCCGGACACCGGATCGGCGGCCGCTTCCTGCCGTACCGGCAGATGCTGCTCGCGGTAATGTTCCAGGGCGCGGGCCACCAGTGTGACCGCATCATCTATATCAAACGGTTTCGGCAGATAATCAAACGCGCCCTGCTGGTAAGCATTCACTGCGGCATCCAGGTCGGAATGGGCGGTCATAATAATCACCGGCAGTAACGGGTTATGCTGTTTGACCGCCGCCAGCAGAGACAGGCCGTCCATGCCCGGCATCCGGATATCGGAGATCAGCACGTCCGGCTGTCCGCTGTTCAGGGCCGCAAGGGCATTTTCAGCACTGTCAAAACAGACACAGGCATAACCGGCGCTGCTCAGTGCGCGCTCAAGCACCCAGCGGATCGCGCTGTCATCATCAACGACCCAGATTTTTCCCGGCTGCATATGACCTCCTCAACAGGCTTACTGACGGATTGGCAGATAAAGTGAAAATAAGGTGTGACCCGGCCAGCTGCTGAACTCAATTTTGCCGTTATGCTGATCGATAAGATTGCGGGCAATGGATAAACCCAGCCCGGAGCCGCCTTCGCGGCCGCTGACCATCGGGTAGAACAGGGTATCCAGGATATGCGGCGGAATACCCGGGCCGTTGTCCTCAATATCAATCCTGGCGGCCAGCCGGTAGCGTTCACCGTGCAGCATTACCTGGAATGCGGTGCGGGTGCGCAGAATAATGGTGCCGCCTGCGGAATGCAGGGCTTCCAGGGCATTGCGCATAATATTGAGGATAACCTGCTCGATCTGGTCGGGATAATGCGACAACTCCGGCAAACTGGGATCGTAGTCTTTAACCAGCGTGATATTGTCCGGTTTTTCCAGATTGATGAGCTGAAAAACGCGCTCCGCCACATGGTGAATGCTCTGCATACTTTTCTGCCCCGGATGCTGAGGGCCGAGAAGGCGATCAACCAGCGCCCGCAGGCGATCGGCCTGTTCGATAATCACCTGTGTGTATTCCTGCAGTGCCGGGTCCGGCAGCGCGCGGGATAACAGCTGTGCGGCACCGCGTAACCCGCCGAGCGGATTTTTGATTTCGTGCGCCAGTCCGCGCACCAGATCACGGGCGGCGGCCTGCTGCGCCTGCTGTAATTGTTCCTGAGTAATGCGCCGGTGACTGTCCAGCGGTGTCAGTTCCAGCAGAATAAAATCGCCGGATACCGGCTGGGCACTCAGCGAAAGAGCGTGCATTTGGTTATTTACCACCAGGGTCACATCGTTGTCAGTAAAGCTGTGGCCTTCTGCCAGTGTGGCCTGCAATGTGGCGGTATCGAGGGAAAGGTAGCTGTATAAAATAGGGAGCGGTGTGCCGGTGAGTTTACGGGCACTCTGGGCGAATAACTGCATGGCCGACTGATTGGCGTAACGGATAATCAAATCATTATCCAGCAGCAGGACACAGTTGATCAGTGAATCAAGGAGCTGCTCTGCCTGCGGTTTGTTATCCGGGTTCATATTATCCACCTCTTTGCACCAATTTGGTGCATTGTAGCGTATTTACCCCGCAGGAGAAAAGGACCCGCCCAACGGCGGGTCAAGTGCTTCACGGCAACAAAATAAACCGGAACCTGTCACTCTGAGTGCCGCCAAACGGCGGCACTATCAGAATCACACGCTGTAATACATATCAAACTCAACCGGATGCGGCGTCATATTCAGGCGCTGAACATCAGCACGCAGCAGGTCGATATAGGTGTTAATCGCATCTTCGGTAAACACACCGCCGCGTACCAGGAACTCATGATCCGCTGCCAGCGCATCCAGTGCATCGCCCAGAGACGGTGCAACTGTCGGGATTTCTTTCGCTTCTTCCGGCGGCAGGTCATACAGGTTTTTATCCATGGCATCGCCCGGATGAATTTTATTGATGATGCCGTCCAGACCGGCCATCAGCTGTGCGGCAAAGGCCAGATACGGGTTAGCAGCCGGGTCCGGGAAGCGGACTTCAATACGGCGGGCTTTCGCGCTGGACACAATCGGAATACGGATTGAGGCCGAACGGTTACGTGCAGAGTAAGCCAGCATGACCGGTGCTTCGTAGCCCGGCACCAGACGTTTGTAAGAGTTGGTGGTCGGGTTGGTAAAGGCGTTCAGGGCACGGGCGTGTTTGATGATCCCGCCGATGTAATAGAGCGCCATTTCTGACAGACCGGCATATTTATCCCCGGAGAACAGGTTAACGCCGTCTTTTGACAGAGACATATGGCAGTGCATACCGGAACCGTTATCGCCGACCAGCGGTTTTGGCATAAAGGTCGCGGTTTTGCCGTAGCGGTGCGCCACATTCTGCACCACATATTTGTACATCTGGGTTTCGTCCGCTTTCAGCGTCATGGTATTGAAACGGGTAGCGATTTCGTTCTGGCCGGCAGTACCGACTTCGTGGTGATGTGCTTCCACGACCAGACCCATCTCTTCCATGACCAGACACATTTCAGAACGCAGATCCTGTGAGGAATCGACCGGCGGCAGCGGGAAGTAGCCGCCTTTCACGCGCGGACGGTGGCCTTTGTTACCTTCCGGATAGACAGTACCGGTGTTCCAGGCAGCTTCAATATCATTGATATGATAGTAAGCACCGGAGATATCGGCACCGAAACGGATGTCATCAAACAGGAAAAACTCAGGTTCAGGCCCGAACAGGACGGTATCCGCAATACCGCTGGTGCGCAGGAAATCTTCAGCACGTTTTGCGATAGAGCGCGGGTCGCGGTCATAACCCTGCATGGTGTTCGGCTCTAACACATCACAGCGCAGAACCAGTGTCGGGACTTCAAAGAACGGGTCGATCAGGGCGGATTCCGCAATCGGCATCAGTACCATGTCAGATTCGTTGATGCCTTTCCAGCCGGCCATTGAGGAACCGTCAAACATTTTTCCGTCTTCGAAGAAATCTTCATCTACCTGATGAGCAGGGATCGACACATGCTGTTCCTTGCCTTTGGTATCGGTAAAGCGTAAGTCCACGAATTTAACGTTGTACTCTTCCATCATGGTCAATACATGTTCAACAGACATATTCAGATCTCCTGGTTTGGGATGTTCCGTCAATCCTCTGGTGGTCACCCGGAGGGACACTGATTGCGGTTCTCACATTGCTTGATAAACATAAAGCGAAAAGCGTGCCAACTTTTTTAAAAGGGGGTAAGCCGCGTTACTGCTGCGGGTTACTCAGATAAGGATAGCGGAAACAGGGTGAATTGCACCATATTGGTGCATTTTTGATTCAGCTTGCAGATCCGCGATGCACTGTTATGGTGCAATGAAATCAGTGCACCGTTTCCCGGCCACAAACGCAAAAAAAGTATCTCTTTTATCCTGAATAGGTTTATGATATGCCCCTCTGAATTCGTCGCTGAGCGTGGTATGCGCCGCTGATTTTGTAAAAAAATGGCAGGATGAATTTTATCTCCATGTTTTATAATCATTTATTTTTTAAGTGAGATGTATCACACTTCTTTCACTTGCCTCAGAGAACGTGTAAAATACCACCAAACATCTACACCATAGATGGGCGTTGTTGAAAAGAATGCTATCTGTGACGTAATTCCCATCCATTAACGAAAACGGTACAAGTCTTTGTCTATCGAGAAATTAAGAAATATTGCCATCATCGCTCACGTTGACCATGGCAAGACCACGCTGGTCGATAAATTATTACAGCAGTCCGGTACGTTTGATGAGCGTTCAAAACCGGAAGAGCGTGTAATGGACTCCGGCGATCTGGAAAGAGAGCGCGGCATTACTATTCTTGCAAAAAATACCGCGATTACGTGGAACGACTATCACATCAACATCGTTGACACCCCGGGGCACGCCGATTTCGGTGGTGAAGTAGAACGTGTGATGTCCATGGTTGACAGCGTACTGCTGCTGGTAGATGCGATGGACGGTCCTATGCCGCAGACCCGCTTTGTAACGCAGAAAGCGTTTGCAAACGGTCTGAAACCAATCGTCGTTATCAACAAAATTGACCGTCCGGGCGCACGTCCTGACTGGGTTATCGACCAGGTGTTTGACCTGTTTGACAACCTCGGCGCAACTGACGAGCAGCTCGACTTCCCTATCATTTATGCATCTGCGCTGAATGGTATTGCGGGCACCGATTATAACGATATGGCGGATGATATGACTCCGCTGTACGAAGCTATTGTTAAGTATGTTGAGCCGCCTCAGGTTGACCTCGACGGCCCGTTCCAGATGCAGATCTCCCAGCTCGATTACAACAACTATTTAGGTGTTATCGGGATTGGCCGCATCAAGCGCGGTAAAGTCAAACCAAACCAGCAGGTTACTGTTATCGATGCGGAAGGTAAAACCCGTAACGGTAAAATCGGTAAGGTTCTCGGACATTTAGGTCTGGACCGTATCGAAACGGAAGTTGCTGAAGCCGGTGATATCATCGCGCTGACCGGTCTGGGTGAACTGAATATCTCAGATACTATCTGTGACACCAACTGTGTTGAAGCATTAAAACCACTGGCCGTTGATGAACCGACCGTCAGCATGTATTTCTGCGTTAACACCTCACCATTCTGCGGTAAAGAAGGGAAATATGTGACTTCCCGTCAGATCCTTGACCGTCTGAAGAAAGAGCTGGTTCACAACGTGGCACTGCGCGTTGAAGAAACTGAAGACCCGGATGCATTCCGTGTATCAGGCCGTGGTGAGCTGCACTTATCTGTTCTGATCGAAAACATGCGCCGTGAAGGTTTTGAGCTGGCGGTATCCCGTCCGCGCGTTATCTTCCGCGATATCGACGGCCGTAAACAGGAGCCGTTCGAGCAGGTGACTCTGGATATTGAAGAACAGCACCAGGGTGACGTGATGATGGCACTGGGTGAGCGTAAAGGCGAACTGCGTGACATGATGCCGGATGGCAAAGGCCGCGTACGTCTGGATTACAGCATCCCGAGCCGTGGTCTGATTGGTTTCCGTACTGAATTCATGACCATGACTTCCGGTACCGGTTTACTGTATGCCACATTCAGTCACTATGATGATGTTAAACAGGGTGAAATCGGCCGCCGTCAGAACGGTGTGATGATTTCCAACGGTCAGGGTAAAGCAGTTGCATACGCACTGTACAGCCTGCAGGATCGCGGTAAGCTGTTTGTCGGTCACGGTACTGAAGTGTATGAAGGCCAGCTGATCGGTATTCACTCACGTTCAAACGACCTGACAGTTAACTGCCTGACCGGTAAGAAACTGACCAACATGCGTGCATCCGGTACTGATGAAGCGACCACACTGACTCCGTTTATCGAGAAAACCCTGGAACAGGCGTTAGAATTTATCGATGACGACGAATTAGTGGAAGTAACGCCGAAGTCTATCCGTCTGCGTAAACGCCACCTGACTGAAAACGACCGCAAACGCGCACACCGCAGCAAAGATTAATCTCTGCCGGTTGTTTTGATTCATGCCACTCAGGGCGCCTCCGGGCGCCCTGAGCTTTTTCTGCGTGCTGATTACATACCGGTCACAGGCTGATAACCGCACTGAAATACGGGCGGGATCGCACTCCCGGATATTTTTTCTCACCGAAAATGGTTTTCACTCTGTTCAGGAAGGGACTCTGCGGGTAGAGTAAAAATAATTCATCAACCCGGAGGGATGGTATGCTTTATATTTTTGACATGGGTAATGTCATTATTGATATTGATTTTAAACGTGTTTTATCAGTCTGGAGTAATCTGAGCGGCAAGCCGCTGTCCGAACTGAGTAGTGATTTTATTCACGGTGAAACCTTTAAACAGCATGAATGCGGCAAAATTTCCGATGTTGAATTTGCTGAAGCTATTAATGACCAGCTGGATATGTCGCTGAGTTTTGATGAGTTTGCCGAAGGCTGGCAGGCTATCTTTATCTCTGTCCGCCCTGATGTGATTGATATCATGAACAGGCTGCGTGAGCAGGGACACCGCGTGGTGGTGCTCTCTAACACTAACCGTCTGCATCAGGATTACTGGCCGCAGCACTATCCGGAAATCGCCGCTTCTGCGGATTTCCTGTATCTCTCCCAGGATCTGGGACTGCGCAAGCCGGACCCGGATATCTATCAGTATGTGCTTGAAACCGAAGAGTTTGAGCCGCAGGATGCCGTGTTCTTTGATGATGTCCGCGAAAACGTGGATACGGCAGTGGCACTCGGTATCAAAGGCGTGTTGGTCACCGATCGTGACACAGTCTCCCGTTATTTTGCAGAGTATGATTTTTCAGCAGAAGTGACTGAGTAATTCAGGTGTGATTGTTTTTTAAACGGATATGACATGATTGCATTAATACAGCGTGTGACCCGCGCGGATGTCCGGATCGCCGGGGAAATTGCCGGTGAAATCGGTCCCGGATTGCTGGTTCTTCTGGGTGTTGAGCGGGATGACGACGAACAAAAATCAAAACGCCTGAGTGAGAAAGTGATGGGTTACCGCATTTTCAGTGATGCGGACGGAAAAATGAACCTGAATGTGGCGCAGTCCGGCGGTCAGCTGCTGGTGGTGTCACAGTTCACCTTAGCAGCGGAAACACAAAAAGGAATGCGCCCGGGATTTTCAAACGGCGCGGCACCGGAAAAAGCCAATGCCTTATATGAGCACTTTGTAGCGCAGTGCCGTGCAGCCGGAATGGTGACGGAAACAGGCCGGTTTGCGGCTGATATGCAGGTCAGTCTGACAAACGATGGTCCGGTCACTTTCTGGCTGCAGGTATGATACAACAGTCTCAGGCCGGTCACCGGTTACCACTGACAGGAGAAAGTGCGATGTATCATTTACGTGTACCAAAAACCGATCAGGAGCTGGAAAGCTATTTTCATTTCCGCTGGGCGATGCTGCGCAAGCCGCTGAATCAGCCGCAGGGATCGGAAAAGGACGGTTATGATACCTATGCACATCATCAGATGGTGGTGGACGAAACCGGGCAGCCTGTGGCTGTCGGCCGTTTGTATATCAATGCAGAAAATGAAGGCGCGATCCGCTTTCTGGCAGTTGATCCGCAGATGCAGGGACGCGGGCTGGGCACACTGATTGCACGCGCACTGGAGTCCGTGGCGCGTCAGGAAGGTGTTAAGCGGATTGTCTGCAGTGCCCGTGAGGAAGCGGTCGCATTTTTTGAAAAATCAGGTTTTGAAAACAGAGGACCGATTACAGGCCCGCAAACGACGCCTGTTCGTCATTTTTTTATGATTAAATCCGTTGAAACCCTCGATGCGATCCTGCATCGTCCTGACTGGTGTGCTGAATTACAGAAAGCATGGTATGAAACCATTCCCCTGAGCGAAAAAATGGGGATCCGCATTACGCAGTACACCGGTCAGGAATTTATGACCACCATGCCGGAAGGCCCGAACCAGAACCTGCATCAGACCATTTTTGCCGGCAGCCAGTTCTCGATGGCGACACTGACCGGCTGGGGACTTATCTGGCTGCTGTTACAGGAAAACTCCCTGGACGGCGATATTGTGCTGGTGGATGCCAATATCCGTTACCGCAAGGCCGTGGCAGGCAGACCAGAAGCCATTGCTTCCCGCGATAAACTCAGCGGCGACCTGGATCGTCTGGCACGCGGCAGTAAAGCGCGGATTAAGCTGGAAGTGACTGTCGGGCAGGGGGATGAAGTCGGCGCGGTCTTTACCGGTACCTATATGGTGCTGCCCGGCCAGAAACACAGCGCGGAGTGAGAGGTAAAACACATTTCTTTCGCTGTGGCTGACAGAGAGGACAATTGGTCAGATACGGCGGTGATAACGGGCAGGCGGACGAAAAGCATGCGCGTCATGGATGACGCTACAGCGCCTTACGGCGCTGTTTTTGTATCAGCAAAGGTTACAGAATTTCTCCGGTTTCGCTGTTATCCGGGATCACCCGCTGTGCAGGCGGGGCAGAAGGTACCGGCTCTGCGGATCCCGGGGTGTTGCTCATCTGTCCCTGCGTGATAGCCCGGTTTATCTGATTTCCCTGTTTATCCTGTCCGGAGAGCATGCCGCTCAGTGTGCTGCGGATATCCTCTGCCCGCAACTGCCCGTTCAGACGCAGGGTGTAATTGGCGCTGCCGGTCAGCGGAGCAGGTTGCCAGCCCCATTGTGACAGGATCTGACTGTCCGCACCGGTTGCCTGTAATGTGAAACTGAAAGGCACAGTACCGGATGGCGTGGCCTGAAACTGCATTTTCAGCAACCCTTCCTCGGCAGAGGCGGCAAATTGTGTGGTTGCCGCGCTGTCAGTTCCGGCAGTCAGAGTCAGATACGGGCGGTGCAGTTCGACCCGGTTAAAGGTGGCATTGCCGGCACTGACAGAAAGCTCGCCGTCCCATAATCCCCACTGACCGGATTTCAGGATCTGCATGGTTTTGATGTAGCCGTTCACATTGGTGAGCTGGAACGGGAAAACCGGCTGTGTATCAATCAGCAGGGCATTGGAGACTTTAATATCCTGCAGGCGGATAGCATCAATTCCCTGCGGGGCGGCTTCCTGTAATGCGGCGAACCACTGTTCCGGGAGGCTGTACAGCAGGTTGTCGGCGACACCGCTGGTGATATCCAGTGTCCGGGTGGCGCGGTTCCACTCCCCGGTAAAGCGCAGAATACTCTTGTCATAGCGGCCGGTCAGACGGTTGACCGCAATCTGATCGCCGCGCAGTTCCAGGGTGCTGATAATGTCAGAAAAATGCTGCCCGCTGAGTGTCAGATCTGCTGCGGCGATATCTGCCTGTCCGTTGTCCGTCTGCCAGCGCCCTTGTTTAAAGGCCAGATTTTTGACCGTGCCTTCCAGATAGTTTACCGCCCACTGATGACCTTCGAGCTTGATATTGGTGGCGGTGATATTCCTGGCCTGAATATCCGGCAGGTTTTCTGTGCTGTCTGCCAGCTGTGTCAGTGTTTGCGGTGTCTGCCAGCGGATATCATTAAGCAACAGGTTATCCAGCTGCCACTGACCTTCGGCGCTGCGGCGTCCGGTGGCGGTGATCAGGCCGTTTTCCAGTGTGGCGGTCAGGTTATCAAACGTGAATTGTTTTCCGCTGACCTCGCCCTGTGTCAGGATATTTTTCAGCGGCAGCCCGTAGTAATTCAGGCTGTTGGCGGAAAACTGGTATTTGCCGTTTCCGGTCAGGTCACTGCCCTGCGGCTGCCACGGTGTGATCCCGCCGGTAACACCTTCCGCGTCAATTACCCGGTTGCCGTCGGTGCGGCGGAGTGCGGTCTGATTGAGCTGTAATAACCCGGCACTGACCGGCAGGGTGCTGCTGTCAGCAGCATCAGAAATTTCGATATCCCCTTTCTGCACAATGATACGGGCAAACCAGCCGGGTTCAGAAAAACTGCGCCAGTCCAGGGTCAGCTCAACATTGGCCGCTTCCAGGGCAAAATCACCGGAAACCGTGCTGATGCTGACATCACTGAGTGAAATAAGTGAGGGAGATGAGAGCGAGTGACTTATCGCGGAAAGCGAGACTTTGTAGCGTGTGTTGTCACTGATAAGGGCTGAAACCTGTTTTGTACCCCATGATGTCTGCACCACAAGGGCCGTGGCAACGATAAGAATAATGACCAGTGTTATCAGCCAGAAAACAGCCCGTCCCAACCATTTCATAATGCGCTCCCCGATAGATAATCCTGAGGGCATACTAGCGTGAGGCTCTTTATGGTGACAAGGATTATCGCGGTTTTTCCGCACAGAGCAGCCCGCGTGACCGTTTCCGGTCACGCGGTTAAACAGATGATTATTTCTCCGGCGGAAAAATCAGGTTCAGGGCTATCGCGGTCAGACCGCCCGCCGCAATTCCTGAAGAAAGCAGGGTTTTCAGCCAGTCCGGTGCGAACTGCAGGATCAGCGGCTGCTGGGAAACCCCCATGCCGACAGCCAGCGACAGCGCAATAATCATAATTGCCCGGCGGTTCAGGGTTTCGCGGGAAACAATCCGCACCCCGGATGCCGCAATCGTCCCGAACATCACAATGGTTGCACCGCCGAGTACCGGCTCCGGAATGTGCTGCACAAAACCGGCTACGGCCGGGAACAGCCCCAGCACGATCAGCATCAGTGCCACCACATAACCGACATAACGGCTGGCAACGCCGGTCAGTTGGATCACACCATTATTCTGCCCGAAACAGGAGTTCGGGAAGGTGTTAAAGACCGCAGACAGGGCGGAATTGAGACCGTTTGCCAGCACGCCGCCTTTCAGGCGCTTCATATAGAGCGGGCCGGACACCGGTTGTTCGGAGACATCGGACGTCGCGGTAATATCACCGATGGTTTCCAGCGAGGTCACCATAAAGATCAGGATCAGCGGCAGCAGCAGGTTCCAGTCAATGGATAAGCCGTAATAGAGCGGTGCCGGGATCACAATCATTTCTTTTGGAATTTCTGCATGGTTATCCGGCAGCATGCCCATCCACCAGGCGGCCAGATAGCCCGCGGTCATCGCCAGTACCAGTGAAGCGACGCGCAGATACGGGTTTTTCTGGCGGTTCAGCAGCACAATCACCGCCAGCACAATACCGGCGAGGATCAGGTTATCGGCAGAGCCGAAGGTGTTATCCGCCATTGCGCCATAACCGCCGCCGATGGAGGTCAGCCCGACCTGAATTAATGACAGGCCGATAATCATCACCACCACACCGGAGACCAGCGGTGTGATAATACGGCGAGCCAGATGCAGGAAACGGGAGAGGATCACTTCTGTCATCGCCGCCAGCATCAGTGTGCCGAACAGCGCCGCCATCATTCCTTCCGTATCCACACCATTATTTTTCAGTGCCATACCCCCCATAATCAGCGGGGCAACAAAGTTAAAGCTGGTGCCCTGGATAGAGAGCAGCCCTGAGCCGACCGGCCCCCAGGTACGGATTTGCAGCAGTGAGGCCAGCCCGGAAGCGAACAGCGACATACTGATAATCCGCTGGGTATCATGGGCGGAAAGGCCAAGCGCCTGAGCGATAAGCAACCCCGGCGTAATCACCGCCACAAACATCGCCAGCAGATGCTGGCAGGCGGCAAAGAGGGTCTGCGGCAGCGGCGGACGATCTTCCAGACGGTAGATGAGTTCACTATTTGTGTTAGTCGCGGGAGTTACACTGGTTTTGTCAGAAATTGCAGAGTTCATGTCAACAGGTCCGGGATAAGCAATTTCCGTATTTTAATGATCTGCGGCACAAAAGCAATCGTTTGCGCGGATGAGATGTTATTTTTTATAGCGGAATATAATCACAGTTTTATTTATTTTAACTTGTCTTTATCCGCTTTTTTTTCTTTAATCCCGATACCTGCTTTTTTTCTTGCGTAATAAGGACGTTATTAACGCGATACTGATGTAACAAATACCAACAATAAAAGGGGTACGTGAATGTATCAACTCGACGTTTACGGCACGCTGGTTGCGGCCACACTCGTCCTATTACTGGGACGTAAACTCGTAAAAACTGTACCATTCCTCGAAAAGTATACTATTCCTGAGCCTGTGGCCGGTGGTCTTCTGGTCGCGATTGTATTATTGGGGCTCAAATCCGGTATGGATCTGGAAGTGAAATTTGATGATTCACTGAAAGACCCGCTGATGCTGGCGTTCTTCGCCACCATCGGCTTAAACGCCAACTTAGCCAGCCTGAAGGCGGGCGGTAAAACATTATTTATCTTTGTGATTGCCGTTGTGGGCTTACTGATTGTGCAGAACAGTGTCGGTATTTCCCTGGCGAAAATGATGGGGCTTGACCCGCTGATTGGTCTGCTGGCCGGTTCTATCACACTTTCCGGTGGTCACGGTACCGGGGCGGCATGGGGTAAAATTTTCAGCGACAGCTATGGTTTCACCTCTGCAACAGAAATTGCGATTGCCTGTGCCACATTTGGTCTGGTGCTCGGCGGCCTGATTGGTGGTCCGGTGGCCCGTTTCCTGATCAAAAAGACAGCCATGAGCGATGTGAAATTACAGGATGATGAAGCACCGACCGCGTTTGAAAAACCGCAGGCCGGACGCATGATCACTTCAATGGTTCTGCTTGAAACAATTGCACTGATTGCTATCTGTTTGCTGGCAGGGACGTATCTGTATGGTGTTCTGACGGATTTCTTCACGTCGATGCAGTGGAAGTTCCAGATCCCGGCGTTCGTGTGTGTGCTGTTTATCGGGGTTATCCTGAGCAACAGTCTGTCACTGATGGGCTTCTACCGTGTGTTTGAACGGGCGGTGTCGGTGCTGGGTAACGTCAGTCTGTCACTGTTCCTGGCGATGGCACTGATGAGCCTGAAACTGTGGGAAATCGCCTCTCTGGCGGTACCGATGCTGGTGATTCTGGCGGTACAGACCGTGGTGATGGCGCTGTATGCCGTCTTCGTCACTTACCGTGTGATGGGGAAAAACTATGATGCGGCGGTACTGGCTGCCGGTCACTGTGGCTTCGGGATGGGCGCGACACCAACCGCGATTGCCAACATGCAGGCGGTAACTGATCGCTTCGGTCCTTCCCATGTGGCCTTCCTGGTGGTACCGATGGTGGGGGCGTTCTTCCTGGATCTGATTAACGCACTGGTTATTCCGTTCTTCCTGGCGTTACCTATCTTCCCGGCTGCGGGCGGGTAACAGAACAGTTCTTAAAGCAGGCAAGCCACCCCTCCGGGTGGCTTTTTTCGTTATACGTTGGTGTATTGTGTGCGTTCCGGCAGCCAGCGTTCTATCAGGGCTTTTGCCTGTTCCGGATAGTTTTGGTGCAGATGCCGTGCAACGCGCTGTACTTCCGGCAGCATGCCCTGGTCGCGCAGTAAATCCGCCACTTTAAATTCCGCATTGCCAGTCTGGCGTGTGCCGAGCAGTTCCCCCGGCCCGCGGATTTCCAGGTCTTTCTGCGCGATAACAAAGCCGTCGTTGCTGTCCCGCAGTACCTGAAGACGCAGTTTTGCTGTCTGGGTGAGCGGGGTTTTATACAGCAGCACACAGTGGGAGACCGCAGAGCCGCGCCCGACCCGGCCGCGCAGCTGATGCAGCTGTGCCAGCCCGAGCCGTTCCGGGTTTTCGATAATCATCAGGCTGGCGTTCGGTACATCCACCCCGACTTCAATCACCGTGGTGGCAACCAGCAGATCCAGCTCACCGGCCTTAAACTGTGCCATTACCGCCTGTTTTTCTGCCGGTTTCATGCGGCCGTGAACCATCCCGACCCGCAGATCCGGTAGCGTGGCGGACAGCTCATCAAACGTGACCTGAGCCGCCTGGGCTTCCAGCAAATCCGATTCATCGATCAGGGTACAGACCCAGTAAGCCTGACGTTTTTCATCCTGACAGGCATTGCGCACCCGCTCAATAATCTCATGGCGGCGGTTGTCCGGAATCGCCACCGTGGTCACCGGGGTTCTGCCGGGCGGCAGTTCGTCGATAACCGAGGTATCGAGATCTGCATAGGCAGTCATGGCCAGAGTACGCGGGATCGGCGTGGCGGTCATGATCAGCTGATGTGGATGGAATCCCTGCTGTTCGCCTTTTTCCCACAATGCCAGCCGCTGGTGGACACCAAAGCGGTGTTGTTCATCGATAATCACCAGCGCCAGGGAATGAAAACGGATATGTTCCTGAAAAATGGCGTGTGTGCCGATAACCATGGCCACATCACCGGCAGCAATGGCGTCTTCCTGTGCCTGTCGTGCCTTGCCTTTCTGTTTCCCGGCAACCCAGCCGACACTGATACCCAGCGGCTCCAGCCACTGACGGAAAGTATTGGCGTGTTGTTCAGCCAGCAATTCTGTCGGTGCCATCAGAGCCACCTGTCTGCCGTGTGCGATAGCGCGAAGTGCCGCCAGCGCGGCGACCAGCGTTTTCCCTGAGCCGACATCCCCCTGAATCAGGCGCATCATCGGTACCGGTTTTTCCAGATCCTGCTCTATTTCCGCCACCACGCGCTGCTGGGCATTGGTTGGTGAGAAGGGAAGTTGTGCCAGAAACTGATTTTTCAGTGTTTCCTGCGGTGACAGCGGCAGTGCGTGATAACGCTGTGCCCCTGCTCTGACCGCCAGCATGCTGAGGTGATGCGCCAGCAGTTCTTCCAGCACAATCCGTTTCAGTGCCGGATGCTGCCCGCTTTCCAGTTCGGCAAGCTGTGTATCCGCCGGTGGCCGGTGCAGCGTTTTCAGCGCCTGCGGCAGGCTCATCATAGAGCGGGTCAGTTCCGGCGGCAGTAATTCATTAATGGCGCAGGTATCGAGCAACTCCAGCGCCTGATCGAGCAGTTTGCGGAGTGTGGCCTGGCGGACACCTTCGGTGGTCGGGTAGATAGGGGTGAGTGTTTCCTGTAATTCAACGGAAGTATCACTCTGGCGGACTTTGTATTCGGGGTGGAAAATCTCCGGGCCATTTTTGCCGCGCCGGATTTCACCGTAAGCGGTGACCTGTTTTCCGGCCACCAGCGCATTTTTCATCGCCGCTGAAAAGTTAAAGAAACGCAGGGTTAAGATGCCGGTACCGTCGCTTATCTGGCAGGTCATCATCCGCTTGCGGCCAAAGACCACATCGGTGCGCAGCACTTCGCCGCTGACGGTGGCATAAATCCCGGGTAACAGATCGGTAATGGTATAAAGCCGGGTCTGGTCTTCATAACGCAGCGGCAGATGGAAAAGCAGATCCTGAAGGGTGTGCAGACCGATACCGGCCAGTTTGCCCGCCTGCCCGGCCCCGACGCCGTGTAAAGTCGTGAGTGGGATAGCATCAAGCAGTTGACCTTTCATTTTCTGCTCCGTTTCGTATCAGGCGGATGGTTTCTTCTGTTGCATGGCAGCCCACCAGCTGTCCGGCGCAATAATATGACCCTGTTCATCAATCTGCGGACGGGGCAGTTTTTTCTCGCGGGCGACCTGGGCCAGCACCGGATAACCGCGTTCAAACAGCAGGCGCTGCTGTTCATCCTGTGCCAGGGCACAACGGGGATGCTCATAGAGACCGGCAGCTTCACGCTGGCGTTGTGCCTCATAGAGGATCACGGCGGCGGCAACAGACACATTCAGTGACTGTACCATGCCGGACATCGGGATCATAATATGCTGATCTGCCAGCCGGATGGCTTCCTGAGATATGCCGGTTTTCTCCGAGCCCATGATAATGCAGGTCGGGCGGGTAAAATCGATCGCCCGGAAATCCACCGCGCTGTCAGACAGATGAGTGGCAAGAATCTGCATACCCTGTGATTTCAGGAGGGTCACGGCACCAGCGAGTGTGTCGTGGTTATGCACATTTACCCAGCTGTTGCTGCCGGCGGCGGAAGAGACCAGGGTTTTGATTTTTTCCGGCCAGACCGCATGCAGATCATGGATACCGACAGCATCCGCGCTGCGGATCACCGCCGAGACATTGTGCGGCTTATGCACTTCCTCGAGACACAGGGTGAGGTCAGGCTGGCGCATCGCCATCATCCGGCAGATGCGCTCATAACGTTGGGAATTCATACCGTGTGATTAATTCCGGTTACGGCTGACGCGCAGGACATCCGGCATAATGCGGATCTTACGCATAATATTCGCAAGCTGGATACGGTCTTTTGCGGTCAGGCGGATAAAGGCGCAGTAAACGCGGCCATCTTTCTCCTCGGTATTCATGCTCTGAATACTGGAGTTGGCATCATTAATTGCGGCAGTCAGGTTAGCCAGTGCGCCCTGGTGGTTAAACATATCCACTTTGATTTCAGCAATAAAATCGGTGTCGATATCATTATCCCACTCAACAGCCATGAATTTTTCCGGTTCTTTTTCATATCCGCGGATATTACGGCAGGATTCATGGTGGATAACCAGCCCTTTACCCGGACTGATATGGGCGATAATCGGGTCACCCGGTACCGGACGGCAGCATTTGGCGAAGGTGATAAGCACTCCGTCCGCGCCTTTGATCGGCAGCTTGCGGGTGGTGCTCTCTTCGGTATTACTTTCCGGCTCGTTCAGCAGGTTACGGGCAACCACCACACTCATGGCATTCCCCAGGCCGATTTCCGCCAGCAGGTCATCCAGAGTCGCCAGTTTCATCCGCACCAGCTCACGGCTGATATTTTCCTGAGGGATATCTGTGATCTTACGGCCGTTACCGAGTGCATGGTTGAGCAGACGGCGGCCCAGGTTGACAGAATCATCCCTTTTGAGGTTTTTCAGTAACTGACGGATTTTCGCCCGGGCTTTTGAGCTGACAACAAAGTTCAGCCACGCGGCATTCGGCCGTGCGCCCGGTGCGGTAATAATTTCAACGGTTTGTCCGCTGGTCAGTTGCTGGGAGAGCGGATACGGCTGGCGGTCAACGCGCGCGCCGACACAGGAGTGGCCGATGTCCGTATGCACGGCATAGGCGAAATCCACCGGAGTGGCGCCGGTCGGCAGTTCCACAATCCGGCCTTCCGGCGTGAAGACATAAATCTCATCCGGGAAGAGATCGGATTTCACGCTCTCAATAAATTCAAAGGTGTTGCCGGTGCTTTGCTGAAGTTCTATCAGGCTCTGCATCCAGCGGTGGGCACGCACCTGTGCGGTGGTGCCGGATTCACCGTGCTCTTTATAAGCCCAGTGTGCAGCCACCCCCATTTCCGCCATCTGATCCATATCTTCGGTCCGGATCTGCACTTCCACCGGCACCCCGTGAGGGCCGATAAGGGAGGTGTGTAATGACTGATAGCCGTTGGCTTTCGGGATGGCGATATAATCTTTGACGCGGCCGGGACGCGGTTTGTACAGGCCGTGAACCTGACCTAATACGCGGTAACAGGTGTCGACAGTGCTTACAATCACGCGGAATGCATAAATGTCCATGATCGAGTGAAAACGCTGCTCTTTCAGGTGCATTTTCCGGTAGATGGAGTAGAGATGTTTTTCCCGTCCGCTGACTTTGCAGCTGATCCCGGCTTCCGTCAGACGCCCTTCGATTTCGGATAAAATCTTCTGGATCATCTCTTTACGGTTGCCGCGCGCGGCTTTCACCACTTCTTTGATGACGCGGTAGCGGTTCGGGTAAAGGGCTTCGAATCCCAGCTCCTCAAGCTCCGTTTTGATATGGTGAATACCGAGACGGTGAGCCAGAGGACTGTAGATTTCAAGGGTTTCGCGCGCAATACGACGACGCTTATCGGGACGCAGAGACCCGAGCGTGCGCATGTTATGCGTGCGGTCTGCCAGCTTGATGAGAATGACACGGATGTCTTTCACCATCGCCATGACCATTTTGCGGAAGTTTTCAGCCTGAGCTTCTTTTTTATCGCGGAAGTTCAGTTTGTCTAACTTCGATACCCCTTCCACCAGCCCGGCAACCGTGGTGCCGAACAGTTGTTCAATATCCTGAAAGGTGGCAGGCGTATCTTCAATAACGTCGTGCAGCAGTGCTGCCATCAGTGTTTCGAGGTCGAGACGCATCTCGGCCAGGATACAGGCAACAGCGACCGGATGGGTAATATACGGTTCGCCACTGGAGCGGGTCTGCCCTTCGTGAGCATCCCGCGCAACGATATAGGCTTGTTTTAACAGATCAATCTGCTCTTTCGGCAGATAATCCTTAACAATATGGTTCAGGCTTTCAAACAGGTACAAGGCAGACCTACCTTAACTTAACGACGTCCTTCGGCGATTGCAGAAACCGCTTGCATTTCAGCAGCTTCCTGCTCCTGTTGTTCCTGGCGCTCACGGGCGTCAAGGATCTGGCCGTTGATCAGATTTTCTTCGATTTCGCGCAGGGCGATCACGGTGACTTTATCGTTTTCTTCCGGAACCAGAGGCTCTTTGCCGCCGGCCTGTAACTGACGCGCACGGCGTGCTGCCACTAATACGAGGTCAAAACGGTTACCAATTTTTTCTACTGCGTCCTGGACTGTTACGCGTGCCATAGGTGTGCTACTCCACAGATAAATAAATGACTCGGCATGATACTGAAAGTTGTATCACTGTGCCAATAATTTGGCGATTAAAGCATCATGTCGCTGAACCTGGCGACCTGAACGCAGACGTTCCGCACGGATAATCGTCTGTAAATCGGTCAGCGCGACATTAAAATCATCGTTCACAATCAGATAATCGTACTCGCCATAGTGCTGCATTTCACTGACCGCCTGTGCCATACGTCCGGCAATGACTTCGTCAGTGTCCTGACCACGGCCGCGCAGGCGGCGCAGCAATTCCTCACGGGACGGCGGCAGAATAAAGATACTGCGGGCTGCCGGCATCTGTTCCCGGATCTGGCGGGCTCCCTGCCAGTCAATATCAAGAAATACATCAACACCGGAGTTCAGGATATCTTCCACTGTTTTACGGGCGGTACCGTAGTAATTTCCGAAGACACAGGCATGTTCGAGAAACTCATTACGGCCGATCATGCTTTTGAATTCATCTTCAGTGGTGAAGAAATAATGCTCTCCGTGCACTTCGCCCGGGCGGATACCACGGGTGGTGTGCGAAACAGAAACCTGGGTGTCATATAAAGGCTGTGTTTTCAGTAATGCCTGAATAAGACTCGATTTTCCCGCACCACTCGGCGCAGAGACAATATATAACGTACCTTGGGTCATTGTTGATGTCTTGTCTGATTGGGGGTTGAAAAAGCCTCGGGGAATAAATCCCCGCATATAGTATACACACACGCGCAGCGACATGCAGCGTTCAGGTGATTATCTGCTGAAAATTTCTTATTTTTCCGGGCAGATGAATACGGATGTTTCATTTTTCCGCACCGGCGGAATAAAAATGTATGCATATACCCGTCAGTTACATGACAGTGCGGGACAACAGGAAAAAACAGACAAACAGGGCAGATAAGCAGAACCGGAACCGGTATTGTCCGGTTCCGGGTGAGCGGTTATTGCCGTTAATCCTGATTTTCGTAATTAAAGACCGGTAACCCGAGGCGGTAGCGGATGGCAATTAACCGGGACGTCAGGCCGGCCACCAGGGTAATAATAATGACGGCATCGCGCGGCAGCGGCGTGTAAAACAGTAATCCCATATAGAGCCAGGCAGCGGCAAAGGAGATACCGGCATATAATTCTTTCTGGAAAACCAGCGGAATGGTGTTACACAGCATATCGCGCAGCACACCACCGAAAACACCGGTGATAACGGCGGCAATAGCCGCAATGATCGGCCCGTAGTTCATATCGAGTGCTATCTGAGCGCCGATAATGGAAAATACCATCAGCCCGATAGCATCCAGGATCAGGAAAAGGCGGCGCAGATGCTTCATCATCGGCGCAACCCAGATAGTAATAACGGCAGCACAGGCAACCGTAATAATATATTCAGGATGTTTTACCCAGCCCAGCGGGTAATGGCCCAGCAGCATATCGCGGACAGATCCGCCGCCGATAGCAGTGGCGGAGGCGATAATAATTACGCCGAAAACATCCATTTTCCGGCGGCCGGCGGCCAGTGCTCCGGTCATGGCTTCAGCGGTAATACCAATAATGTACAGGATACTGAGTAACATAGTCTTATCATTGCCGGTTTATCGGAAGGTTAGCATAGTCAGCACAGCCGAAAGTCTCGACTGAGTTTTTTTAGTCTGACCCAATCGGATTACCTGAGGTTATCCGAACTGATGGTATAAAAAGAGAGTATCACTCTAATGAATGAATATCAGATAACAACAACACCCCGTCATCATCAGCTTACTAATATTAATGTATGGACGCCGGATAGCCAATGGCTGGTTTATGATGTCCGCCCTCAGGGGTCTTCGTTTATCGGTAAAACGATAGAAAAAATTCATGTGAATACAACAGAAATCCGTGAAATTTACCGGGGAACCGCCGGGGCCTGTGTGGGTGTGGTGACTGTCAGCCCGCAGTTGCCGGTGCGGTATGCCTTTATCCGCGGGCCGCTGAACCCGGATCCGCAGTGGCAGTATGATTTCCATCACCGTCAGGGGGTGATGGTCAGTGATGATGTGCCGGGTGTTGCACACAATATTGATGCTTTCTGCATTACACCGCCTTATCAGCCCGGCGCTCTGCGCGGCGGTACACATGTGCATGTGTTCAGCCCGGACGGGGAATGGCTGAGTTTCACTTATAACGACCATGTGCTGCATGAGCGGGATCCGGCGCTGGATCTGCGTAATGTGGCGGTGGCGGTTCCGCTGCATCCGGTATGTACCGGGAAACATCACCCGCGTGAATATGACGGGGAGTTTTTCTGCTGTGTGGTCTCGCGGACAACCCCGGCGCCGCAACCCGGCAGTGATGAAATCAGCCGTGCATATGAAGAGGGCTGGATTGGTGAGCAGGGGTATCTGCGGGCTGACGGCTCCCGTCAGCGGCGTGCGATTGCGTTTATCGGGGATACCCGGTCAGAAAACGATGAGGTGATCCCGGAGATTTTCCGTCTCGATCTGCCGGAACGGCCTGAAGATTATGCCGTTGCCGGCGATCTGCCGCTTGAGGGAACCGACAGCACGATGCCTGCTCCGCCGGCCGGTGTCAGCCAGACGCGGCTGACATTTACTCATCATCGCCGGTATCCGGGGCTGGCAAAACAGCCGCGCTTCTGGCTGCGCAGCTCACCGCAGGGCGACAAAATTGCGTTTCTGATGCAGGACGATCAGGGAATTGTTCAGTTGTGGACGATTTCCCCGCTGGGCGGTGAGGTGCATCAGGTCACTTCCGGCAGTGACAGTATTGAATCTGCATTCAGCTGGGACAGCACCGGGCGGTATCTGACCTTTGTCCGTAAAGGATTGGTCATGGTGTGTTGTGCTGAAACCGGGGTATGCCGCGCGGTGACGGCACCATCGGCAGAACCGGTGTCAGGGGATGCGGTGGTGTTTTCACCGGATAACAGCCGGGTGGCATTTCTGCGCCGCACAAACGGCTGGCAGCAAATCTGGGTGGCAGACACCGGGCTGTAACGGCGGCAGATTACTCCTGCGGCAATGGTGCCGGGGCGTTATGGGCGGTTTCCGCTGCTTCCAGGCGTTTTACCCGTTCCGCAGGGGATGACTCACTGTTGTCTTTGCCGCCGGTGGCATAATCGACCGGGGCCAGAAGGGTATCGAGGACAGCGGAGAAGGGCAGGTCAATGGCGACAATCGGCTTCATGACCCAGCCGGTTTCGTCATCCTGCAACATGGCGATACTGTTTTTGGTTCCGGGATAGTAGCCCTCTGTCGGGCCGGTCCGGGTCATAATACTTGAGCAGCCGCTGAGTATCGTACTCAGTCCCAGCAATCCGCTTATTATCATACATTTGCGTGTCATAACATGTCCCTGCATATACAGCGGGCGGGTACCGGTAATTATTTCACCCGACCGGCGTACTATTCCATAAATAGAGTGTACTGAGAAGTTTTTGTTTTTTTGTGTGATCCGGATTTCCGTTTAACGGCGGAACGTGAGTGCTGTCACCGGAAAATGATCACCGGCAAATCGTCACCGGTAAAACACGCAGATCACAGGCAAAGGGTACCACCCCCGTGGAATTGTTTTAACAGAACCGGCGGAATTATCTGTCAGAAAGTGTGACTGAATTTATTGAACAGTGCGGTTTGTCGGCGCTAATACAATGATAATAGCAGGATTATTACAGCCATTACCGGAGGCACTTGCGGGTAAACTGGGACGCATTACTGAACGGTGTGAGGTAAATGCCTTGTGCTTTATGCCGGCCGGTGATGTCAGTTAACAGATCCAAAGTCCTCGTTATACCTTTACCCCGTTATGTACTTACCACATAACGGGGATTTTTTTAACGGCGGCTGCAACAGTGCGGCAGATGATCATCAATCATGCCGACGGCCTGCATAAAGGAATAACAGATAACCGGCCCGCAGAATTTAAACCTGCGTTTTTTCAGTGCTTTTGCCAGAGCATGGGACAGCGGGGTATCCGCAGGGATGGTGCTGCTGTCTGTATAGTGGTTAATCAGCGGCGTGTTACCGGTGAAATTCCACAAAAAATCACTGAAATCTTCACCGGCCTCCTGCATCGCCAGGTAGGCTTTTGCATTACTGATAATGGCATTGATTTTCGCCCGCTGGCGGACAATTCCCGGGTTTTGCATCAGTTTGTCCACATCGGCCTCTGTCATGGCCGCCACTTTTTCCGGATCAAACTGAAAGAACGACTGCCGGTAATTTTCACGCTTTTTCAGGATCACCAGCCAGGAAAGACCCGCCTGCTGGCCTTCAAGGCAGATCATCTCAAATAATTTATGGTTATCACGCTCGGGGACACCCCATTCGGTGTCATGGTACTGAATATAGAGCGGGTCATCAGTAACCCAGGCACAGCGGGTCTGAGCAGCGGCGGACAGTGACATTGTGTTCTCCCGGAAGACGGCTTTCCGGTTAATTTATACTGGATAAATATCCATGTAAACGGGTATATTACCGGTTTTTCGATCCGGGCGGAAAAAGATCGGAGAAGCGCTGTATAGTCCGGCGGTCAGAGGGTATACTGAATGACTTTTATTTTATTATTCATTTTCTCGCGTGCGGATCCAACATGCAAAAGTTTGATACCAAAACCTTCCAGGGTCTTATCCTGACATTACAGGATTACTGGGCGCGCCAGGGCTGTACCATTGTTCAACCACTGGACATGGAAGTCGGCGCCGGCACTTCACACCCGATGACGTGTCTGAGAGCGTTAGGGCCGGAGCCGATTGCGGCGGCCTATGTGCAGCCATCCCGTCGTCCGACGGACGGCCGTTACGGGGAAAACCCGAACCGCCTGCAGCACTACTATCAGTTTCAGGTCATCATCAAACCGTCTCCGGATAACATCCAGGAGCTGTATCTCGGCTCCCTGAAAGAGCTGGGTATTGACCCGACGGTTCATGACATCCGTTTTGTTGAGGATAACTGGGAAAACCCGACACTGGGTGCCTGGGGATTAGGCTGGGAAGTCTGGCTGAACGGCATGGAAGTTACACAGTTTACTTACTTCCAGCAGGTCGGCGGACTGGAGTGCAAACCGGTTACCGGGGAAGTCACTTACGGTCTCGAGCGCCTGGCGATGTACATCCAGGGCGTGGACAGCGTTTACGATCTGGTCTGGTGTGACGGCCCGCTGGGCAAAACCACCTATGGTGATATCTATCATCAGAACGAAGTTGAGCAATCCACGTATAACTTTGAATACGCCGATGTGGACTTCTTATTCACCTGTTTCGAACAGTATGAGAAAGAAGCACAGTCCCTGCTGGCACTGGAAACTCCGCTGCCGTTACCGGCCTACGAGCGTATTCTGAAAGCGGCTCACTCTTTCAACCTGCTTGATGCGCGCAAAGCGATTTCGGTGACGGAACGTCAGCGTTATATCCTGCGCATCCGTACCCTGACCAAAGCCGTTGCCGAAGCTTACTATGCCTCCCGTGAGGCACTGGGCTTCCCGATGTGTAAAAAGAACTAAGAGGCTGTCATGACACAACAGACTTTCCTGACGGAAATCGGCACAGAAGAGTTACCGCCGAAGGCGCTTCGTTCTCTTGCTGAATCTTTTGCGGCCAACCTGACTGCAGAACTGGCCGCTGCTAACCTGACTCACGGTGATGTGACCTGGTATGCTGCACCACGCCGCCTGGCGGTAAAAATTGCCGGTCTGGCGGAATCTGCCGCTGATCGCGAAGTGGAAAAGCGCGGCCCTGCTATTGCCCAGGCATTTGATGCCGAAGGCAAACCGACCAAAGCGGCGGAAGGCTGGGCACGCGGTTGCGGGATCACTGTCGATCAGGCTGATCGCATGGTCACTGACAAAGGTGAATGGCTGCTGTACCGCGCGGTGGAAAAAGGGAATAAAGCCAAAGAATTATTGGCAGATATGGTCAGCCGTGCGCTGGCAAAACTGCCTATCCCGAAACTGATGCGCTGGGGTGATAAAGAGACTCACTTTGTGCGTCCGGTTCATACCGTCACGATGCTGATGGGCGCGGATGTTATTCCGGGTGAAGTCCTTGGGATAACCTCTGACCGTGTTATCCGTGGTCACCGTTTTATGGGTGAAGCGGAATTTACTATCGCACACGCAGACGAGTATCCGGCAATTCTGGAAACCCGCGGTAAAGTGATGGCGGATTACGATGCCCGTAAAGCTATGATCAAACGTGATGCGGAAAAAGCAGCACTGGCACTGGGCGGCGTGGCTGACCTGACTGACAGCCTGCTGGAAGAAGTCACTTCACTGGTGGAATGGCCGGTTGTGCTGACAGCGAAATTCGAGGAAAAATTCCTCGCGGTTCCGTCTGAAGCGCTGGTTTACACTATGAAAGGTGACCAGAAATACTTCCCGGTTTACGACAAAAACGGCAACCTGATGCCGAACTTTATCTTTGTCGCCAATATCGAGTCTTCTGACCCGTCGCAGATCATCGCAGGTAATGAAAAAGTCGTCCGTCCTCGTCTGGCGGATGCTGAGTTCTTCTTCAAAACCGACTGCAAAAAGCGTCTGGAAGATAACCTGCCGCGCCTGAGCACGGTTCTGTTCCAGCAGCAACTGGGTACACTGCGTGATAAAACTGATCGCCTTGAAGCGCTCGCAGGCTGGATTGCCGGTCAGATTGGCGCGGATGTGAATCACGCCACCCGTGCGGGCCTGCTGGCCAAATGTGACCTGATGACCAACATGGTCTTTGAATTCACTGACACCCAGGGTGTGATGGGCATGCACTATGCACGCCATGACGGTGAATCCGAAGACGTGGCACTGGCGCTGAAAGAGCAGTATCAGCCGCGTTATGCCGGTGATAACCTGCCGTCAACGCCGGTGTCTGATGCTCTGGCGATTGCTGACAAAATGGATACCCTGGCGGGGATCTTCGGTATCGGCCAGCATCCGAAAGGGGATAAAGACCCGTTTGCTCTGCGCCGTGCCGCACTCGGCGTGCTGCGTATCATCGTTGAGAAAGGTTACAACCTCGACCTGGAAACGCTGACACAGGAAGCGGTCCGCCTGTATGGTGATAAGCTGACGAACGCGAATGTGGTCACTGACGTGGTTGATTTCATGTTAGGCCGTTTCCGTGCATGGTATCAGGAGCAGGGTTATGCGATTGATACTATCCAGGCAGTTCTGGCGCGTCGTCCGACCCGTCCGGCAGACTTTGATGCCCGCATGAAAGCCGTCACTCACTTCCGTACACTGGAGGAAGCCGCTGCTCTGGCCGCTGCTAACAAGCGTGTTTCCAACATTCTGTCGAAGAGTGATGATGCACTGAATGATACCGTTCTGGCATCATTAATGAATGCACCGGAAGAGATCCGCCTGGCAGCCTATGTGACTGACCTGAAAACGCAGCTGGCTCCGCTCTATGCGGAAGGCAAATATCAGGAAGCACTGACTGAACTGGCCTCTCTGCGTGAAGCGGTGGATGCGTTCTTTGATAGCGTAATGGTGATGGATAAGGATGACAATATCCGCCGTAACCGTCTGACATTATTAAATGAACTGCGCAACCTGTTCCTGGGTGTTGCGGATATTTCGCTGTTGCAGTAACCGGTGAAAGAGCTAAAAGCCCGGCAATGCCGGGCTTTCTTTTTACTGAAGTGGTTTTTTTATCTCAGATTCAAATACAGGCACGGATGTGATTTTTCCATTACCTGAATGATAGAGTTCATAAGCTCTGAACTTAGCTGTTTCATTCATTATCTCGCCATCATTAATATAGGCAAGAACATCACTATCTGCAGATATATCCAATGCTTCCAGATATTTTTTATTGTTAAATGCGATTTGATTTGCTTTAACCAATAAACTGCCTGTCAGATTGCCATAGTTATTAATACCAACACCGGATTTAACATTATTCAAACTGGTAATTTTGGTGATATCTGATGACATATTCCCTTTGTTATGGATAACAGCGCTGCCTATTGCCAGCATTTTATGTTTGTTATCAATATGGATATTGCCGTTGTTGGTAATCTGGCTGTTTTCCAGGATTGAATCCGCATCAGTTACACGGATATTACCTTTGCTGCCATTCATCAGGTGTGAATTGACCAAATCCAACGTCAGTTGACTATTCACAGCATGTTGCTTTTGTGCATCACCAACTGTAATCATACCGTGATTTTTTATATCAGTGTTATTTGCACTGATATACATATTATCCGTTTTAATATGGCTGCCTTTGCTGATAGTCAGTTTACTTTTTGGTGTACCACTGCTGCCGGGTAAGGCTTCCAAACCCCGGACTGTATCTGGTGAATATTTTACTAATTCATGGCCGCTGAACATCACCAGATTGGGCGTACTGATTTCACTGTTACGAATAGTGATGTTTTCAGCAATCACATTGAATTTGTTTACGGAAGAAAACGCATTTTCAGTGGTGTTACTAATGCGAATGTTGCTGTTATTTTTACTATTGTGATAACCCAGTAATTCTCCGTCCAGAGAGAATACTATTTTTCCGCCGGTCAGTGTTAACTGATCCGCGCCGGAAACACTGCATCCGTTACAGGCAATACCGTTCGGGTTAGCGATAATGAGATGGGCTTTTTGGCCATCCACATGCATATTGCCGCGCAGTTGTGATTTTTCGGTTGAAAGCACCTCGTTAATAATCATACCTGCACCGGATTCGCGGTTATTAAATACCACACCATGCTTGCCGACGTTAAACTGATCATAGGCATTATAAGAAACACCGTGTATGTTTGCCGGTGCGATATTGATGGTGGTGGTGTTCCCCTGACGGATGACCTGAGTCCTCTCTGATGATACAGGATTAACGGTAATATCCGTTGCAGAGGCGAACTGAGCGAGGAAAAGGGCACTGCTGATAACGGACAGCTTTACTATTTTTGGCATAACCACTCCCTGGTTGTTGCTGAGGTATAAAATCCACGGGCAGGATAAATAAAGTCGCTGACAGCAGATATAAACAGAGTGGTTATTTTTTGTCAGTTTTCAGCATTCCGATAGCAAATAAAAAACATACCGTTTACCAATAAGCGGATAAAAAACAGAAATTTGGCTGATAAACCGGCGAAATAAAAATAATGGGGTGAAAAACAAAAAATTCCGGTTTCTGCTCTTGACGTTTAGCCTTTCCGGCAGTAATATCCATCCCGCTTTCGGCGAGTAGCGCAGCTTGGTAGCGCAACTGGTTTGGGACCAGTGGGTCGTAGGTTCGAATCCTATCTCGCCGACCATATTAAGAAAAACCCTGCTTTTACAGCAGGGTTTTTTGCTTTTCAGCATCTGCCATTTTTCCTCTTCTGTTACTTTCAAAAATTCCGCCGCTTTTTTGATATCGCTGTTTTCTGTTATCCGTTTAACTGCCCGCTGAAAGGATTTCATCAGACGGACGGATACATGATAAAAAAAACAGCGGCTGCTGCTGTGATGGCGACGGCCTGTGGCTGCGCATGGGGTAGCACTTACACTTCTTCTCCGCCGGTTTCTCCGGCCTCCTGCGCCATACTGTCAGAGGTGGTGATTAAGCAGCGTGAATTAATTGAGCCCTCTTATCTGGCGGATGAATTTGAAAAAAGCATTACCGGACACTGTCTGACATCAGAACAGATGGCAGAAGCGGTAATGACACTGGAGTCGGTGGTGCATCAGGCCGGTTTTATCACAGCACAAATCAGTGTGCCACCGCAGAATGTCAGCGACGGTACCCTGACACTTCACTATCAGCCCGGTTATCTGAGCGGCTATCGCGATAAAGAGAGCGGAGATACGCATTTCGGGCTGAACCTGATTTTCCCGCAGCGGGCAGACGGACAGCTGAATATCCGTGATACTGAACTGGGAATGTCCCATCTGAATCAATTGCCCAGTCTGGGGGCTCAGGCTGCCGTTGAACCTGATCCGCAGAACCCCGGCAACAGCATCATCACCATTACCCGGCAGAAAAAACGCAGCATCAGCGGCTCACTTGAAATCAGCAACTACGGTAGCCCGTCAACCGGCAGCAGGCAGATAACTAACCGGCTCAGTCTTGAAAATCCGTTACAGCTGTATGACCGCCTGTTTATTTATACCCTGCGGGATATGGACCGCGACCATTCCGCCGGGGTGAAATTTATTTATGGCCAGTACCGGATCCCTTTCCGGTACTGGGAATTTACCGCAGGCGGCAGTTACAGTGAGCAGAAGCAGCAATACCCGGTATACCGGGGATCACTGGACTATTTTACCCGCAGCAAAACGCTGGATCTGAGCTTCGGCCGTAAGCTCCTTCTGACTCCGGCACATGATCTCACCCTCAGCAGCGGCATTTCTGCGGTAACCCGGCATGTCACACTCGGACATGCGCCGCTGATATTGCCTGAGCGCCGGTCTGTTTACTGGAATACCGGACTGAATCACCGCTGGTATCTGCCGGATTTCACCTTGCAGTATCAGGTGCAGTATAAGCATTCACTGAACCGCTTTGGTGCGCTGCCGGTAACAGAAAAAAAGCTGAAACCGACCCGGCAGCTGATGGCAGAAACAACACTGACAGTACCGTTCCGCCTTGCCGGTCAGCCGTTTTATTATGAAGGCGTTATGCGCGGCTTTATTAATGCAGATAAAGCAGATGAGATGGATTATGAATCCCTGAGTGGCCGTTATTCGGTACGCGGCTATCCGTTTTCCCACAGCATGAGCGCCGCGCGGGCTTTTATCAGCCGTAATGAGGTGGTCTGGCAGCAGGTATTGCCGGGACATAATCTGTATCTGGCAGCAGATGCCGGGCTGCCGGGGGCAAAAATTTCCGGAGGTGCGCGATCTCATCGTCTGGCGGGTACGGAGATCGGGATGAAGGGGTTTTATAAATCACTGAGCTATCAGGTCTTTGCCGGTCTGCCGCTGAAAGAAGCGGAACGTGTACGGGCCTTTTCACCGGCGGGAGGATTTTCTGTCAGTGTCAGTTACTGAGGACCGGTTTGATTTCAGTACGTGATAGTACCGCTGTATATCAGGCAGGGTGCGGATTACAGCGGCAGTTGTGGCAAAATGTGCAACGGAAAACACTGTGACAGTGATATCAGACAAAATAATCGCGCAGTAATTAAGCATTCAGTCACAAAATCCGGATAATTTTTATCAGCTGTTTATTCTGTGAACGTTTTATCCGGCAGCTGAATAAATGCTCAGTTGTGCACCCGTTCAAACATTTTAGCTGTTTTTGTTATCAAAACGTTTGATTTGTGTGTTTTATGTGTAGTCATCGTCCATAGTCAATAGTATTGACTGCCTCTGTGACAGTTGATTTAGTGAAGTGTCAAAAAATAATAAACAAACTGAAATTTGTGGTCCGGCACTGCCGGACGACAGAGCAAACACGACATTCAACGACAGGCGGAGATAATGATGATGAGAAGCGCCAAACGTAAGACAGGATTTGCGAAGCTGGGTATTACACTGGTTGCTCTGGCGGTATCCGCCAGTGTTAATGCGGCGGGAACGCTGGTTTTTTGTTCTGAGGGATCACCGGAAGGGTTTAACCCGCAGCTGTTCACTTCGGGAACCACTTATGATGCCAGCTCCGTGCCGCTGTATAACCGGCTGGTGGAGTTTAAAGCCGGTACCACAGAGCTGGAGCCGGGCCTGGCGGAATCCTGGGATGTGAGCGAAGACGGAAAAACCTATACGTTCCATCTGCGCAAAGGGGTGAAATTCCACAGCAGCAAGGATTTCAAACCAACCCGTGATTTCAATGCGGATGATGTGGTCTTTACCTTCGACCGCCAGAAAAACCCGGATAACCCGTATCACAAGGTCTCCGGCGGTAGTTATGAATATTTCAGCGGCATGGATATGGATAAAATCATCGATAAAGTTGAGAAGGTCGATGACAACACTGTCCGTTTTCAGCTGAGCCGCTCTGAAGCGCCGTTCCTGGCAAACCTCGGGATGGACTTCGCCTCCATTCTTTCCGCTGAATATGCCGATCAGATGCTGAAAGCCGGTACACCGGAGAAAGTCGACCTGAACCCGATCGGCACCGGGCCGTTTGTGTTGCAGCAGTACCAGAAAGATTCCCGTATCCTGTATAAAGCCAATGACGATTACTGGAACGGCAAACCGAAAATTGACCGCCTGGTCTTCTCCATCACCCCGGATGCCTCTGTCCGTTACGCCAAACTGCAGAAAAACGAGTGTCAGGTAATGCCGTACCCGAACCCGGCAGACCTGGAGCGTATGCGTGAAGATAAAAACATTGTCCTGAAAGAGCAGCCGGGCCTGAACGTCGGCTATCTCTCCTATAACGTCACGAAAAAACCGCTGGATAACGTCAAAGTACGTCAGGCACTGAATATGGCAGTTAATAAAGATGCCATCATTGACGCGGTGTATCAGGGCGCAGGCCAGAAAGCGAAAAACCTGATCCCGCCGACCATGTGGGGCTACAACAACAGCATTGAAGACTATCCGTATGATCCGGAAAAAGCCAAAGCGCTGCTGAAAGAAGCAGGTATGGAAAACGGCTTTGAAATCGACCTGTGGGCGATGCCGGTTCAGCGTCCGTATAACCCGAACGCCCGCCGTATGGCTGAGATGATCCAGGCAGACTGGGCGAAAGTCGGCGTGAAAGCCAAGATTGTGACCTATGAGTGGGGCGAGTACCTCAAGCGCGCAAAAGCGGGCGAGCCTCAGACTGTCATGATGGGCTGGACCGGTGACAACGGGGATCCGGATAACTTCTTCGCCACACTCTTCAGCTGTGCGGCTAAAGAGCAGGGTTCTAACTACTCGAAATGGTGTGATCAGTCCTTTGAAAACATCATTCAGCCGGCACGTACCACGGCTGATCCGAAAGAGCGCGCCAAGCTGTATGAGCAGGCTCAGGTAGTGATGAAAGAGCAGGCGCCTGCACTGATCGTTGCACACTCCACAGTGTTTGAGCCGGTGCGCAAAGAAGTGAAAGGCTATGTGGTGGATCCGCTGGGTAAACACCACTTTGACAATGTGTCTATCGAAAAATAAGTAAACCGGAAATGAGTGTTACCGGTCTGCCGCCTCCTCCGGGGGGCGGCAACCCTGTATCGAACCGCATTGCACGGACGACGCAGAACACATAACTAAAACAATATTATTCATCGTGTGAGTATAAAGGGAAAGTCCTCCCTTTCGTCCGGTCTTATGACCAGAGCGCTGTCAGCGGCCATTACAAGAGAAACAGGGATATGCTGCAATTTATCCTCCGACGGGTCGGGATGGTAATACCGACATTTATCGGTATCACGTTACTGACGTTTATATTTGTTCATCTGATTCCGGGAGACCCGGTCACTATCATGGCGGGTGAGCGGGGAATTTCCCCTGAACGCCACGCTCAACTGATGGCGGCCCTGGGGCTGGATCAGCCCTACTGGAAACAGTACCTTCATTATATCAACGGTGTCCTGCACGGTGACCTCGGCCTCTCTCTGAAGAGCCGTCAGCCGGTGTGGGAAGAGTTTGTTCCCCGCTTTAAAGCCACGCTGGAACTCGCTGCCTGTGCCATGATTTTCGCCATTTCTGTCGGGATCCCGGTCGGGGTACTGGCGGCCGTCAAACGCGGGTCAATCTTTGATCACACTGCTATAGGGGTCTCCCTGACCGGCTATTCCATGCCGATTTTCTGGTGGGGCATCATGCTGATCATGCTGGTGTCGGTGAATCTCGATCTGACACCGGTGTCGGGGCGCTTATCGGACAGTGTGTTCCTCGACGACAGTCAGCCGCTGACCGGATTTATGCTGATTGATACCCTGATCTGGGGTGAGGACGGCGATTTTCATGATGCGGTGATGCATCTTATTCTGCCGTCCATTGTGCTCGGTACCATCCCGCTGGCGGTGATTGTCCGTATGACCCGTTCGGCAATGCTGGAAGTGCTGGGTGAGGATTATATCCGTACCGCCCGCGCCAAGGGGCTGAGCCGCATCCGCGTGATTGTGGTGCATGCACTGCGCAACGCGCTGCTGCCGGTGGTGACCGTTATCGGCTTACAGGTCGGCGTGATGCTGGCCGGGGCGATTCTGACCGAAACGATTTTTTCCTGGCCCGGTATCGGCCGCTGGCTGATTGATGCCCTTCAGCGCCGCGACTATCCGGTTGTGCAGGGCGGCGTTCTGCTGATCGCCATTCTGATTATCCTGGTTAACCTGTGCGTGGATTTACTCTACGGCGTCGTTAACCCGCGGATCCGTCATAAAAAATAACAGGAGCGCACAATGTCTGAGACGACAAATACTACCGTGACCCGCGCGCCTGAGCCGCTTTCCCCGCTGCGCGAATTCTGGCACTACTTCCGGCGCAACAAAGGCGCGCTGATCGGCCTGATCTATATTCTGCTGATGCTGCTGATCGCCGTTTTTGCCCCGCTGCTCGCCCCGCATCTGCCGGATGAGCAGTTCCGTGATCATTTATTACAACCGCCGGTCTGGCAGGAAGGCGGCTCATGGCAGTTTATTCTCGGTACTGATGATATCGGCCGCGATATTCTGTCGCGCCTGATGTACGGCGCACGGCTTTCACTGCTGGTCGGTTGTCTGGTGGTAGCGCTGTCGCTGCTGCTGGGGGTGGTGATTGGCCTCGCTGCCGGGTATTTCGGCGGCTGGGTTGATGCCCTGATCATGCGTATCGTCGATATCATGCTGGCACTGCCGAGCCTGCTGCTGGCACTGGTGCTGGTGGCGATTTTCGGTCCGTCGATTGTTAATGCCTCGCTGGCGCTGACTTTCGTGGCACTGCCGCACTATATCCGTCTGACCCGCGCGGCGGTGCTGACGGAAGTGAGCCGCGACTATGTGACCGCTTCTGCGGTGGCGGGCGCAGGCCCGGTGCGCCAGATGTTTGTCAATATTCTGCCGAACTGCCTGGCGCCGCTGATTGTGCAGGCATCTCTGGGTTTCTCCAACGCTATTCTGGACATGGCCGCATTAGGTTTCCTCGGGATGGGCGCACAGCCGCCGACACCGGAGTGGGGAACCATGCTGTCCGATGTTTTACAGTTTACGCAGAGCGCATGGTGGGTGGTGACCTTCCCGGGCCTGGCGATTTTACTGACAGTACTGGCGTTTAACCTGATGGGCGACGGATTGCGTGATGCCCTTGATCCTAAGCTTAAGCAGTAGAGGTGCAGACATGGCGTTATTAACAGTTGATAAATTATCTGTTCACTTCGGTGAAAAAGAGATGCCATTCCGCGCCGTTGACCGGATCAGCTATCAGGTTGAGGAAGGTGAAGTGCTCGGGATTGTCGGGGAATCCGGCTCCGGTAAATCCGTCAGTTCACTGGCGATTATGGGGCTGATTGATTTCCCGGGCCGGGTGATGGCGGATAACCTTGAGTTTGACGGCCGCCATCTGCTGACCATCTCAGAAAAAGAGCGGCGCGAGCTGGTGGGCGCGGATGTGGCAATGATTTTCCAGGATCCGATGACCAGCCTGAATCCCTGCTATACCGTGGGATATCAGATCATGGAAGCCCTGAAAGTTCACCAGGGCGGCAACCGGAAAACCCGGTTACAGCGGACTATCGACCTGCTGACGCTGGTCGGTATCCCGGATCCGAAATCGCGGCTGGATGTCTATCCGCACCAGTTATCCGGCGGGATGAGCCAGCGTGTGATGATTGCGATGGCGATTGCCTGCCGTCCGAAGCTGCTGATTGCCGATGAGCCGACAACAGCACTGGATGTGACTATTCAGGCACAGATCATTGAACTGCTGCTGGAGTTACAGCAGCAGGAAAACATGGCACTGGTGCTGATCACCCATGACCTCGCGCTGGTGGCGGAAGCCGCTCACCACATTATTGTGATGTATGCGGGGCAGGTGGCGGAGTCCGGCAAGGCGTCGGATATCTTCCGCGCGCCGCGCCATCCGTATACTCAGGCACTGTTACGGGCACTGCCGGAATTCGCCGGTAACAAGAGCCGTCTGGCATCACTGCCGGGGGTTGTGCCCGGTAAATATGACCGGCCTGAGGGCTGTCTGCTGAACCCGCGCTGCCCGTACGCCACGGATTTATGCCGCAGCACGGAACCGGAACTGCGTACTGTCGGGGCGCGTCAGGTGAAATGTCATACCCCGCTGGATGATGAAGGGAGACCGGGCCATGAGTGAAACCACACAGCCGCTGTTACATGTCAGTGATCTGAAAAAATATTATCCGGTGAAGAAAGGCTTTTTCTCGCCGGAGCGGATGGTGAAAGCCCTCGACGGCGTATCGTTTGATCTGAATCGCGGGAAAACCCTGGCGGTGGTCGGGGAGTCCGGCTGCGGGAAATCGACACTCGGCCGTCTGCTGACCATGATTGAAAAACCGACCGGCGGGGAGCTGTTCTACCAGGGGCAGGATCTGCTGGTGGCAGATAAACATGCGGAGAAACTGCGGCGGCAGAAAATCCAGATTGTGTTCCAGAACCCGTACGGCTCGCTTAATCCGCGTAAAAAAGTCGGGCAGATTCTGGAAGAGCCGCTGGTTATCAATACCTCTCTCAGCGCGGCAGAGCGCAAAGAGAAAGTGCTGGCGATGATGGCGAAAGTCGGCCTGAAAACTGAGCATTACAGCCGTTATCCGCATATGTTTTCCGGCGGTCAGCGCCAGCGTATTGCCATTGCCCGGGGGCTGATGCTGGATCCGGATGTGGTGATTGCCGATGAACCGGTATCCGCGCTGGATGTATCCGTCCGCGCTCAGGTGCTGAACCTGATGATGGATCTTCAGGATGAGCTGGGTCTGTCGTATGTGTTTATTTCTCATGACTTATCTGTGGTGGAACATATCGCGGATGATGTGATGGTGATGTATCTGGGACGTTGTGTGGAAAAAGGTACCAAAGCGCAGATTTTTGAGAATCCGCGCCATCCTTACACACAGGCTCTGCTCTCCGCGACACCGAGGCTGAATCCGGCACAGCGCCGTGAGCGGATAAAACTGACCGGCGAGCTGCCGAGCCCGCTGAATCCGCCGCCGGGATGCGCCTTTGCCGCCCGCTGCCGTCATGCATTTGGCACCTGTACTCAGTTCCGTCCGGAGCTTAAATCCTACGGCGGACAGCTGATTGCCTGTTTCGCGGTGGACAGGGAAGAAGAGGCAAAAATTTCCGCATAACATTCTGTTTTACAGTAAATTACAGAAAAACATGTTTTAACTGAAGACAAACAGCGATAATGGAGGGCTCCGTTATCGCTTTTTGCTGTCTGGCGGGTGAGATTAGATCAGCACAAAGCACAATGATGACGTATAATCACTGCGTATGGCGAAAGATGTGATAACTGAATTGTAACGAAAGGCGTGGAATATGCGTGTAAAAGTCAGAAAGTCACTGACTATCAAACAGATGTCAGTTGTCGCTGCGGTGACTTTGGTGACGATCGCACTTTTTATGACGCTTCTGTTATCACATCTGATACAACAGCGGAAAGATGATTACATCAATCAGCTTTATAATTCGTCAGTACAGGTCAGGAAACCGCTGGCAGATGCCTTGTTAGGGTCGGACTTAAACGCAATAAAATCGACGCTGATAACATTGCGGGCCAGCGGGATTTTAGGACGCGCGATTGTGATGACGCCGGAAAATGTTCAGGTGATAAGCCTGGATTTTGCCACACACCGTCCTATTCCCGGCACAGCAAAAATGATTTTCGGGATCCCGGTTGAGATTAAGGTTCCGCTTTACGCCTACGGCGTGGCACATACCGGCAAACCCCCGCAGGGTTATCTTATTCTTCAGGTGGATGATAACCGCATATACCGCTTCGCGATGAATGTCGTGGCACTGATGGTGACCAGTTATCTGTTACTGGCGCTGGTGCTGGTGATCGCGATAAGCTGGTGTATTAACCGCCTGATCGTGCGGCCGCTGCGTAATATGGCCCGTGAGCTGAACAGTGATGAGCCTGCAGAGCAGCTCAGTTGTTCAGCATATCATGAGGATGATGAACTTGGTTTGCTGGCGAAGGGGTACCGGAACCAGCTGAACAAACATAAAACGGAGTCATCATAAAACTTCCCGGACGGTTTGCTGTCTAAACCCAGACGAATCAAAAGGGCGTCCCGGAAGCCGGTCAGTTTTTGCCTGTACGTATCGTCTGACATAACAGTATTTCCGGCATCAGTGGTAAACCTCAGAAGAAGGCATACCAGGGATTCATATTAAAAGAGGTTAGCATGCAACGCTCTTATTTACGTGTTTTACTCGGTGGCGTCCTGATTGCCGTCACATCTCAGTTACACGCAGAAGCATTACAGCCGGACCCGGCATGGCAGCAGGGTAAACTGGCAAACGGATTCAGCTGGCAGCTGCTTCAGACGCCGCAGCGCCCGAATGACCGCATACAGATGCGCCTTTCTGTTCAGACCGGCTCCATGATGGAAAAACCGGCTGAAAAAGGGTTCGCTTACCTCATCCCGAAAGTGGTGATGTTTAACAGCCAGAGCCTGAACACACAGCAGTTATCGAACCTGCTGCGTAATGGTATAAGCCCGGATATGCCGCTGCCGCCGGCGATTGTTTCCTATGATTTCACACTCTATAACCTGAGCCTGCCGAATAATAATCCTGAAGTGCTGAAAGCGGCACTGAGCTGGATGGCGGATGTCTCAGGTCATGGAATTTTTAATCAGGAAACTGTTACTGCCGCTCTGGCCGCGCCGGATTCTCCGGTCGCCACTTATCCGCCGAATATCAATGATCCTATCTGGCGTGCCCGGTTAAAAGGCACCACCCTCCAGGGGTTTGACCCGGTGCCGCCGCCTGCGGGCAAAATTGATGTTGAGGCACTGAACAGTTTCTATCAGCGCTGGTACACACCGGATATGGCGACACTGTATGTTGCCGGGCCGGTTGATAAACGCGCGCTGGAAGACGGCATCAGCAAAGCATTCGGCTCTCTGGAAGGTAAGCGTCAGACACCGGTCAGTGTCGCCACACTACCGCCGATGAAACCACGCTCAGTCCATGCCGTGAATGAAAATCAGAAAGACGATATGCTGGCGCTGGTCTGGGATCTGAACTGGTCTTCCGTCAAAGATTCAGATGCACTGAACCGCTACTGGTTAAATGACCTCGCCCGTGAGGCACTTTTTGGTGTATTACAGCAGGGCATCGGCAAGAAAAATGAAAAATTCATGGCCATGAATATGGATTGCCGGATGCAGTATCAGCGTGCCAGCTGTATGCTCAGCCTGCGTGCGCCGAATGAAAAAATGCCGGTGATTGTCTCTGAACTGGCCGGTGAACTGGCTGTGCTGAAAGAAAAAGGGATTTCCGCTGAGAATTTTGATGCGCTGATTGCCATGAAACAGGCTCAGCTTCAGCAGTTGTTTGCTATTTATGCCCGGACCACCACGGATATCCTGATCAACCAGCGTCTGATGTCCCAGCAGAGTAATATCATTGATATTCCGCCGGAGCAGTACCAGCGTCTGCGTCAGGCGTTCCTGAATAACCTGACACCGGATGTGCTGAACGCAGAAATTCATGCGATTTTAGAACAGGATACCGCATTCTTCTTTACTCAGCCGAAAGGTGAGACAGAAATGAATGTGGATCAGCTGCGTGCTCAGTTCGATAAGATAATGCATCCGGAGAAAGCGGTTGCTGCGGCAGAGAAACAGGCTGCGGCGGATGCGGAATCCGCTGAGAAAGCGGCAGCCGAAAAAGCAGCGGCAGAAAAAGCCGCCGCAGAGCAGGCCAAAGCCCCGGCGGTAACCCCGGAAGCGGCAGCGCCGTCACAGGAAGCGAAACCGGCAGAACCAAAAGCACCGGCTCCGGCTAAAAAAGGCGGGCAAAACGGCAATGCCGAGCCACCGGCGGCAGATAACAACACCGACGGTGTCAGTGCCTGATTTCGGGTAATGGTATGAAATAAAAAGGGTATCTTTCAGATACCCTTTTTTAATGGCTATTCATCGTCCTGACACAAGCTGCTTTCCAGCAGATTCATCAGCCACGGCCGGGTGTCCCTGTTATTCACAAAGCCCGCCGCCGCGATTTTTTTCTGCGGGTGATAGTAAGCTGCGGTTCCCCAGAATCCCAAATGATACCAGAGTGTCTGGCCGTCCCGCTCTGTCACCATCACCCCGCAGCGGTAATCTTCCGCACCGTCATGGCTGCCCGGTTTCAGCATGGTTTCAAGGGTGTCCGGCTTGTCAAAAATACGGCCCTCAAACAGATTTGCCATAAACACCGCCAGGGCGTTTACCGACATAATCAACCCGCCGCCGCCCCAGAGATCCATGGTCGGACTGATGGTCTCCCCGTCAATATTGCCGAGATACTGATGTGCCCGGGGCGGAAGACCCGCCGGCGCCGGTTCTTCCAGTTCCCAGTAAGCGGATTCCATGCCCGGTGCATCAAAGCGCAGCAACTGCCGGACCGCTTGTGCCAGCGGCAGTTGTGTGATCCGCTCAATAATATCGCCCAGCAGCAGATACCCGGTATCGGAATAGAGGAAACAGAGGCCCGGTTTCATCAGCGGATAGCCCCGGCTGACATACAGGCGGATCTGCTCATCCCGTGTCCAGAGATGGCCGGGGTCGGCGAGCACATCACGGATATACTTCTCATCGGCATGATCATACAGCCCGCTGCTGTGACTGAGCAGATGCTGCACCGTGATGGCATTCAGATCATAACCCGCCTCTGTCAGCCAGCGGACATACTGCGGGGAGAGCAGCGGCGCGACCGGTGAACTGAGACTGAGCTTCTGCTGTTCATACAGGCGCAGCACTGCCGCCGCGGTAAACGTTTTGGTATTACTGGCGATCCGCACCGGGGTATCCGGGGTGACCGGCGTGCTGTCGTTTTTGCTCAGTCCGCCGTGTGCCGCACCGTCCGGTAATTCACACCCTTCGCCGGTGAAACAGAATGCCGTGGCAAAACCGTCCGGCTGAACATCCTGCAGCAGGGCTGATAAATTCCGCGCCGGCATGATTATTTCTTCGCGTCAGCGCGCAGTTTCGTCACACTCTGTCCGCCGACACCCCAGTTGTCTGTTTCCACCTCATCAATAATCACAAAGGTTGAAGCCGGGTTTTTTCCCAGTACATCAACAAGTAATTGTGTGGCACCTTCAATCAGTTTTTGCTTTTGTTCTGCGGTCGCACCTTCTTTGGTGATGCGGATATTGATGAATGGCATAGAGGCTCCTGATAGATGTGGTTGTCTGCAACTGTCTGAATATCAGCCGGTAACGGTTCAGTATCCGTTACACTGACTGATATTCATACCATATTGCAGCCAAAATCTCAGGCGGTTTTGTTTTTTTGGATATCAGTCGCAATCCAGGCGGCAGAAAAGAGGATCAGGCGCGCGAAGAAATAGAAAAAGGCCATCAGGCCGATAACGGAACCAAACGCAGCACCGGACGGGGAGGCCGCCATATTCGGCAGCAGCCAGGTCATAATGGTTTTCAGGATCTCAAAGCCTATTGCGGCCAGCAGTGTGCCTTTCAGCAGGGAGCGGCGGCTCAGCTTCATGCGCGGCAGGATCCAGAGAATCCAGGTAAACAGCAGATAGTTGGCAAGGATGGAGATGGTCAGGCCGATCGCTGTCCAGGCGGGACGCAGCCATTCGACAGCATCCAGGCCGAGAAACGCGACAATCCGGGCTTGCGCGGCACCGGCAATTGAGGTCAGCGAGAGAGTAACCACCAGCGCCACCAGCAGGCCGATCAGCGCCAGGAAATCCCGCAGATAGCGCAGGAACATATTCTCTTTCACTTCAATATCCGGCTCCCACTGGTCGTGGTATTGTGCCCGGATAGCCATCCGCAGATTGCCCACCCAGTTCACCCCGGAATAGAGTGCCAGTGCCAGACCGGTTAACCCGACGGTTGCACGCTGGCGGATTGCGGTATCAATACTGCGCTCAATAGTGGCGGCGAGTGTCGGGTCGCTGATACTGTTGGCGACACCGCGGATAAGTCTGGTCAGCAGTTCCGGATTAAAGGCCAGCACATAACCGGCGGCGGCAAAAGAGACCATCAGAATCGGGATCATGGATAAAAACGAGAAATAGGTAATCGCTGCACCGAACGGGCTGCCCATTCTGTCATTAAAGCGGGTGGCGGTGCGGATCAGATGGGCAATAAACGGAATATTGCGGATATAATTTCCGGCTTTCACACTCCATTTCAGGGCTTTTTTCCCCTGTTTTAACCCTTCATCAAAATTCTTCCGCAGGGGTTTTAATGATGATGTGCTGTTGTCATCTTCCGGTGTGTTGTTTTCCCGGGTCATGTATCCTCGCTTGTTCGGAAATTGATTCCGTTTAAGTTTACTACAGGACTCACCGGATGAACAATTCAGGTTCCGGTATAACGGGCTTCAGAATTTCCCGGTTGATTAACCGGGATAATAATATGTAATTAGCCGCGCTTATTTCTCTTCAGAATAATTAAAACAAATACCAATCTATAAGATGTTCACAATATGAATAATAAATGTGTTTTTCCCGGAAATAACCGGGGAATTTACCGCTGTTTGCTGATACCGGTTATTCCGCTGCTTATTACCGGGTGTGTTTATAAACCGGAAGGGCCTTATTTTGAAGTCCGCTTTCAGCTGACTAATTATTTCGGGCAGTTAAGAGCAACAGCGTTTTAATACTGTTTGCCGGTTTCTGTTGTCAGAAAACCGGCAGCGGTATGATTACTTTAATAATGAATCCAGTTCCGCCTGTGCTTCTTTTAATTCCGCTTCGGCTTCGGCCAGTTTGCGTTCGCGTTTGGCAATCTTACTGATATCGCCTTTATCGATGGCTTTCTGTAAATCGGCTTTGCGCTCTGCCACTTCTTTTGTCCGGTCACTGACTTCATCGCGGGCATCATCACGCAGGCTGTTTGGTGTGCAGTAAGTATTCACATTCTGCAAAGCCCGCTCCAGCCCCTGCACCCGGTGTGTATTGCCGTGAGCTTTGGCGTAGCTGAGCTGCTCCTGAATTTTGCTTTTTTTGATGTCACAGCCATTCTGCGCACTCAGCGCGGAGGTGCTTACCAGTAATGCACCCAGAGCCAGTGCAGCAGTTGTAAAACGTGTCATGTTTACCTCGTTATTTATACTAGTCGTCATTTTATGACTATCAATAATGACAATGGTTCATTATCACGCCGCACAGATGAGGAAAGGGCATTGGTTCTTTCCTGCCGAAATCAGGTTATACTGAGCACTTCAATCTGTACTGATATTCTTGTTCCGGGTGGTGCACACCCGACCATCTGAGGCCCTTGTATGCTTAGTTACCGCCACAGCTTTCACGCCGGCAACCATGCGGATGTGTTAAAACACACCGTCCAGAGTCTGATCATTGAATCATTAAAAGAGAAAGACAAACCCTTTTTGTATCTGGATACGCACGCCGGTGCCGGGCGTTATCAGCTCAGTGGTGAGCATGCGGAGCGTACCGGGGAGTACCTGGAAGGGATCGCCCGTATCTGGGCGCAGGAATCGGTACCGGAAGAACTGAAAACGTATCTTGAAGCTGTCAGTGCACTGAATCCGCGTGGTGACCTGCGTTTTTATCCGGGTTCGCCGCTGATCGCCGCACATTTGCTGCGTGATCACGACAAATTAAATATCAGCGAACTGCATCCGTCTGATTTCCCGCTGCTGCGTAATGAATTCAGCCGTGATAACCGTGCCCGTGTGGTGCGGGAAGATGGCTATCAGCAGCTGAAATCGCAGTTACCGCCGTTATCCCGGCGCGGATTTGTGCTGATTGACCCGCCGTATGAACTGAAAAGTGATTATCAGGCTGTGGTGAAAGGGATTCAGGAAGGTCACCGCCGCTTTGCGACCGGGACTTATGCGGTCTGGTATCCGGTGGTGCTGCGCCAGCAGATCAAACGGATGGTAAAAGATTTCCAGGCAACCGGGATCCGCAAAATTCTGCAAATCGAGCTGGCAGTGCGCCCTGACAGTGATCAGCGCGGCATGACCGCATCCGGCATGATTGTGATTAACCCGCCGTGGAAGCTGGAATCACAGATGAAATCCGTGCTGCCGTGGCTGCATAAAGTGCTGGTACCGGAAGGCACAGGGCATACACTGGTTGAATGGATCACACCGGAATAATTCGTTTCCGCTGCGGGCATGACGGCAGCGGGTGTTTATGTATTGACTGATAAATGGAACGAGCCAACTATGAGCAAACATTACGATTATATTGCAATCGGCGGCGGCAGTGCCGGTATTGCGTCTGTAAACCGGGCAGCAATGTACGGGCAGAAATGTGCCCTGATTGAAGCAAAAGCGCTCGGCGGCACGTGTGTTAACGTCGGTTGTGTCCCGAAAAAAGTGATGTGGTACGGCGCGCAGATTGCGGAAGCTATCCGCCAGTACGGCCCGGATTACGGGTTTGATACCACCATCAATCATTTCAGCTGGGACAAGCTGCTGGAAAGCCGTTCTGCGTATATTGATCGTATTCACCAGTCTTATGAGCGCGTTCTCGGCAATAACAAAGTGGATGTGATCACCGGTTTTGCCCGTTTTAAAGATGCACACACGGTGGAAGTGAACGGTGAAACGTACACCGCGGATCATATCCTGATCGCCACCGGCGGCCGTCCGGTTCCGCCGTCCATCCCGGGCGCGGAATACGGCATTGATTCTGATGGTTTCTTCGCACTGAAAGCTCTGCCGTCACGTGTGGCGGTGGTCGGTGCCGGGTATATCGCCGTGGAACTGGCCGGGGTGCTGAATGCGCTGGGCAGCGAAACACATCTGTTCGTCCGCAAACATGCGCCGCTGCGTAATTTTGACCCGCTGATCACAGAAACGCTGGTCGAAGTGATGAACACCGAAGGGCCGTCACTGCACACCAACTCTGTACCGAAAGCGGTTGTGAAAAATGCGGACGGCAGCCTGACCCTGCAACTGGAAAACGGCCACGAGCAGACTGTGGATTGCCTGATCTGGGCTATCGGCCGTGAACCGGCAACAGACAATATCAATCTGGATGTGACCGGCGTGAAACTCAACGATCGCGGTTATATTCAGGTGGATAAATACCAGAACACCTCAGTTCCTGGTGTGTATGCGGTGGGGGATAACACCGGTGCTGTCGAACTGACGCCGGTTGCGGTTGCCGCAGGCCGCCGTCTCTCTGAGCGCCTGTTTAACAACAAGCCGGACGAGCACCTGGATTACACCAATATCCCTACCGTTGTCTTCAGCCATCCGGCTATCGGCACCGTGGGTCTGACCGAGCCACAGGCAATTGAGCAGTACGGCGCGGATAATGTGAAATGTTACAAATCCTCTTTCACCGCCATGTATACCGCTGTCACCAGCCACCGCCAGCCATGCAAAATGAAACTGGTGTGTGCGGGTAAAGACGAAAAAATCGTCGGTATCCACGGCATCGGCTACGGCATGGACGAAATCCTGCAGGGCTTTGCGGTTGCACTGAAAATGGGCGCCACCAAGAAAGATTTCGATAACACCGTGGCAATCCACCCGACAGCAGCGGAAGAATTTGTGACAATGCGCTGATGGCACATTAATTGATACTGATGTCTGCAAAGCAGGCCGTGACGATGTCCGGCCTGCTTTATTTTACGTAATGACAATGACACTACACCGTACTATGTTTAAAAGGATGTAACATTATTCCGGAGGAGGATATGACAAAACACACAGATGAGCAGCATCCTGTGTCCGGCGTGAATATCACCCGTTCAACACTGAATTTACGCATCAAACCGGAAGATAAAATTCTGATTGATCGCGCAGCGCATGCTGCCGGTAAAAACAGAACCGAGTTCGTACTGGAAGCTGCGCGGCGTGCCGCCGAAGAAACACTGGCAGATTTACGGGTTATTGATGTCAGTACCGATGTCTATCAGCAGTTTATTACCAGACTGGATATGGCACCACAGTCCGGTGAGGCGCTGAAGAAGACCATGCTGACGAAGGCGCCGTGGGAGAAGTAATATTGAACTTAACGGCACCGGAACCCTTGCAGCAGCATCATGATTTTACCGTTTTTCAGTCAGGTGAGGAGTCCCTTAACCATTGGCTGAAAACCCGCGCATTGCAAAATCAGCAATCCGGAGCCTCACGGACATTTGTCGTCTGCCACCATAACCGGATAATGGCCTATTATGCATTATCGACAGGCGTTATTACCTGTTCACAGGCGGCGGGTCGTTTCAGACGTAATATGCCCCCGGAAATTCCGGTTATCCTGCCGGGACGTCTTGCTGTTGACGAAAGCGTAAAAGGCAGAGGGATCGGACGGGGTCTGATAAAAGATGCCGCACTGCGGGTCTTGCAGGCGGCCGGGATTGTGGGTATCCGCGGTATTGTTGTCCGTGCTCTGTCTGATAATGCCAGACGTTTTTATGAGCATACCGGTTTTATGCCGTCACCGGCTGACCCGATGCTGCTGATGATTACATTACGGGATCTGCAGCTGGCAACCGGCATCTATTCTGAATAGCTGACGGTCACCCGAACTTCTTCGACATCCCCTCTGATGCCGGGCCGACAGATTTCCGGCCGGGCTTTTCATAGAAACCGGGTTTATCCGCGACCATCGGGATATAGGAACCTTCAAGTGTGGCGGATGTAAGATAGCCCCCGATGCAGCCCGATCTCAGCCGCTTTCAGTGATTTTGCCGACAATCCGGCTTTAATGCGCAGCGCGCAGTACTCCTGTGCGGAAGGCGCACGTTCTTCAGTAATCAGTGTCATGACGTTGTTATCTGTAACAGCGGGAATTTTTTTGCAATGACCTTAAACCATTCGGCAAATTGCTGCGGATGGTCACGCATCTCTTGTTTCAGGTCAGTGAGTGATATCCAGCGCACGGCAGCGACCTCCTGCGGATTCAGGGAAAACGGGCCGTTATAGTGGCCGGTAAACAGGTGATCATATTCATGTTCAGTCAGGGACGGCGGAACATCCGCACGATAAATGATATGTCCGGCAGGCCGCAGAGGACAGGTGATCCCCAGCTCTTCCTGCAGACGGCGCTGTGTCGCCTGTTCCAGCGATTCACCACGGCGGGGATGACTGCAGCAGCTGTTGGCCCACAATCCGCCGGAGTGGTATTTGCTGAGTGCGCGCTGCTGGATCAGCAGCTCACCCGCATCATTAAACAGGAATACAGAAAACGCACGGTGCAGTAATCCGAGCTGATGAACGCGGAGTTTTTCGTCATACCCGAGGGTATTATCATGTTCATCGACCAGAATCAGTTCGTCACTCATTATATCTTTTATCCGGTAAAGCGGCTGAAAGATATACTGTAGCAAATATGCAGCGGAAAGTTTGCCGGAATAGTGGCATAAAAACGCCGGAATATATCTCCGGCGTTTCATTATTTATTTTCAGAGATTATTTATTGCGGGCAGCCAGGTAATCCTGAAGGGTGCCTTCCGGGAATTTCTTACAGAATTCAACAATTTTTGGTGCTTCTGCAACCCCTTTTTCTGACAGTGCCACAAAGTCACCGCCCGGGTATTGTGTGTCTTTGCTGATCACCCACAGGGCAACCGGCGCCCAGCTTTGCGGGTTCAGATTAACGAATTCTTTGCAGGTCATTTTATCGGGTACCTGAATATCAGCAGGTTCAGCGAGAGCCACTGAGGAAAATGCACTTGCAGCAACCAGACACGCGGTGACGAAATACTTTTTCATGATAAATAAACCTCGTTTTTTGTTTCAGGAAATACAACAAATACGTTTTCAGGATAGATCAAATAACGTCATATTCAATATTTCTCTATTTTTAAAGAGGAAATAATAATATTAAATGGTTTTTTCAGGATAAAAAGTATGAGCATGCAGATGAGACTCATATCGGGCCGGGTAACATGATTTTATGTCAGGCCCGATATGAGTGACGATTACGGATGGTGTTCCAGCCAGCTGACAATAAAGTCACGGATGGCAGTGATATTGTTGATATCCAGCTGCGGTACAGTAACATCCAGCCGTGGCTTATCTGACGCAAACGCAATAACAAACTCATCCAGCAGTGTCTGATACGGACGGTCAGTCACATCGCGGAACAGGGCGATTTTCGGTACGGATTCCCCCTTGAACCCTTCCACCAGGATAAGATCCAGCTCCCGTGTATCAAAGCGGGCGGCCAGCTGCATCAGATCAGGCTCCGCGCCACCCGGGGTTTCGGTCATCAGTGCAAACCGCTCCTGACTGACCACCAGAGTCTGATAAGCACCAGCTTTACGCAGCTCGTAGCTGTCTTTCCCCGGGGTGTCCACATCCATATCGTGATGCGTGTGTTTGACCAGGCCGATGCGCAGCCCGCTTTCCCGTAACTGCGGGATCAGCTTTTTCAGCAGTGTGGTTTTACCGGTGCCGCTGTAGGCAGTGACGGCCAGCAGTGGTGCCGGGTGCGGCAACCGGTGCTGTTTTTCCCATTCCCGGCACTCGGCAAGGGTATTGAGATTAATAAAATCACCGGGATTGGCATCAAATGTGACGGCTTTGGCGCCGATTTTATCCATAAACAGCAGAAGTTTGCGATCGCCGCCGGTGAGGTATTCTGTCAGCGGCGTGATCAGCGAGCGGTGACACAGCGCAAAGGCCGGATGCGCCCGCTGGTGATCACAGGCATAAGCGCACAGGGCATCACCTTTCTGCTGCCAGAGTTTTTCTGCCAGATCCGCCGGGAACTGCGGCACATCACAGGGTACGAACAGCACCCAGTCGTGCAGGGCATTTTCAAGACCGGCGAGCATCCCGGCAAGCGGGCCCGGAAAATCCGGTAATGTATCGGCGACCACCCGCAGGCCGGTGGCGTGATAATCCTGCGTATTGCGGTTGGCATTGATAAAAATATCGTCTGTCTGCGGGGCGAGCAGTTTTACACTGTGCTGATAAAGCGGGATCCCGCCCAGTAATACCAGACCTTTGTCCTGTCCCTGCATCCGGGTGGCCCGGCCGCCGGCAAGAATACAGCCGCTGAGTTGCATCATCATTTTCAGTTTCTCTGACAATCTCTGATAAATATTCTGAACTTATCTTAACAAGGATTCCGGTATAGTGAGCGCGAATATCAATGCAATGGTCGTTATAATCACGGATAATACGCCGCAGTTATTACAGCCTGCCAATATTTACGCATCCTGACAGTCCTGTTCTTTCCGGAGCGGCGGATAATTGGTAATGTGTTACGATCTTGCTTATAAGGAATTTATTATGAAATGTCATCGTCTTAATGAGGTTATCGAACTTCTGCACCCTGTCTGGCAGCAACATTCTGATCTGAACCTGATGCAGATGTTACAGAAACTGGCTGACGAAGCCGGGTTTGAGGGTGAATTATCTGACCTGACCGATGATATTCTTATTTATCACCTGAAAATGCGCGGCTCTGAGGCAACAGACGCCATTCCGGGTCTGAAAAAAGATTACGAAGAAGATTTTAAAACCGCCCTGTTACGTGCACGCGGCATCATCAAAGAGTAATGCAGACGATTACCCCGCCGGTTTTCACTTTTCAGGATTTCCGGCCTGACCGCCTGATCGACAGCCTGAGCCGTTACGGTATCTGGCTTGATTCCGGTTTGACGGAACTGAACAGCTATGAAAACCGCGTATATCAGTTTACGGATGAAAACCGTACCCGCTATGTGGTGAAATTCTATCGTCCGGCCCGCTGGAATGAGGCGCAGATCCGTGAGGAGCACGACCTGACCCTGACACTGGCTCAGGCCGGGCTGCCGGTCGCGGCACCGCTGGCCTTTGACGGCGACACGCTGCTGTCACAGGACGGTTATCTGTTCGCGCTGTTTCCGTCGGTCGGCGGACGGGCGTATGAGACGGATAATCTTGATCAGCTGGAAAGCACCGGGCGGCTGCTCGGACGGCTGCATCAGATAAGCCGGGAACGCTGTTTTGAGCACCGGCCGGCGATCGGACTGCAGGAATATCTGCTGACACCGCGTGAAATCCTCGCGCAGTGCCCGCTGATCCCGCAGGCGCGTCGTGACAGCTTTATCGCGACACTGGATACCCTGATCCGTGAGACATCCGCCCGCTGGCACGACGACTGGCACGCCATTCGCCTGCACGGGGATTGTCATCCGGGTAATATTTTATGGCGTGATGAACCGTGGCTGGTGGATTTCGATGATGCCCGCAACGGTCCGGCAGTGCAGGATCTGTGGATGCTGCTCAGCGGGGATACGGATTCGCGCCGTTATCAGCTGGATATTCTGCTCGATGCCTATCAGGAGTTTTGTGACTTCGATACGCGGGAGCTGGCACTGATTGAACCGCTGCGCGCCATGCGCATGGTTCATTTTTTATCCTGGGTGGCACGCCGCTGGCAGGATCCCGCTTTTCCCCGGGCATTTCCGTGGATGGCGGAAGGTGATTTCTGGTCACAGCAGCAATCACTGATGACTGAACAGACAGCCGTACTGGCGGAGCCTCCGCTGACGCGCTTTCTGCCTTATTGATTTTCAGGAGAGATAAAGATGAAGAAACTTTGGTTAGCGCTGATTGGATTTGCGATGTCATTCAGTGTCTTTGCAAACCCGGTATCGGGAAAAGAGTACACCGAACTGAGCACACCGGTAACAAATCAGCCTGACGTGGTGGAGTTTTTCTCCTTCTACTGCCCGCACTGCTACCAGTTTGAAGAAAACTTCAAAGTACCGGAATCCATCAGCAAAAACCTGCCGGAAGGGGCGAAACATGAACGTTATCATGTTGATTTCCTCGGCGGTCCGATGGGGCCTGAACTGACCAAAGCCTGGTCTGTGGCAATGGCGATGGGTGTTGAGGACAAAGTGACTCCGCTCCTGTTCGAAGGCATTCAGAAAACCGGCACAATTAAAACGCCTGCTGATGTCCGTGACGCCTTTATCAAAGCTGGTGTGACCGGCGAGGATTATGATTCCGCCGCGAACAGTATCTTTGTGAAATCCCTGATTGCCAAGCAGCAGAAAGCGGCTGCGGATTACAAATTACGCGGTGTGCCGGCAGTCTTTGTCAAAGGTAAATACCAGATCAACAACGCCGGTCTGGAAGTCAAAGATGTGAATGAATACGGTAAAGCGTTCTCTGATACGGTCAATTATCTGATCAAACAGAACTGATCACAGCATCTGTATCTCCGGGAAGCAATGGCGGTAACGCCATTGCTTTTTTACTATCCACATTAATCAAGTGATTACAACGGCAGATTATCTTGCGGCATTCGTTTATAACCTATTGATTTTTTTGAACGAGATTCAGGCATATCGCGCTGCAGACAGTGATTTACATAGGGTTCATAAATTTACCCACAAAGTTATCCACAGCTTGTTATTTTTTATTTCCAGGGCAAACCCGTCCTGTTCTGAGTGCGGGAAGATTAACGGCTGAGGCCGATAATAGTCGTCTGACGCCGCAGTCTGTGGCATGCTACCCGCAAGAATCCATTTAATACTGTGAAGGCAATTATGGCTCAGATTGCAGACAACCCTTTGATTTTAGTCGATGGTTCATCGTACCTCTATCGTGCTTACCACGCATTCCCTCCGCTGACTAACAGCGCCGGACAACCGACCGGTGCCATGTACGGCGTGCTGAATATGCTGCGCAGCCTGATAATGCAGTATGAACCCAGCCATGTTGCCGTCGTATTTGATGCTAAAGGTAAAACATTCCGTGATGAATTGTTTGAAGCCTATAAATCACACCGCCCGCCGATGCCGGATGATCTGCGTGAGCAGATAGCGCCGCTGCATGACATGGTCGTCGCGATGGGGATGCCGCTGTTATCTGTTTCCGGCGTGGAAGCGGATGATGTTATCGGGACACTGGCGAAGCAGGCGGCGGCAGAAGGCCGCGCCGTGCTGATCAGTACCGGTGATAAAGATATGGCGCAGCTGGTGACCCCGGATATCACCCTGATCAATACCATGAACAATACCATTCTCGGGCCGGAAGAGGTGGAAACCAAATACGGTGTTCCGCCGTCACTGATTATTGATTATCTGGCGCTGATGGGCGACTCCTCCGATAACATCCCGGGCGTGCCGGGCGTCGGCGAGAAGACCGCTCAGGCCTTATTACAGGGGCTGGGCAGCCTGGATGATATTTATGCAGACCTGGATAAAATTGCCGGACTGAGCTTCCGTGGTGCCAAAACCCTCGCACCGAAGATGGAAACCAATAAAGAGATGGCATATCTCTCTTACACTCTGGCGACCATCAAAACCGATGTGGAACTCGATTGCACCTGGGATTCCCTGGTACTGACGGAACCGGACTTAGATAAGCTGCATGCATTATTCACGCAGTATGAATTTAAACGCTGGATAAGTGATCTGGAAAACGGCGGCTGGCTGGCGAAGAAAAGTACTCGCAGCGCGTCGTCAAAGGCAGCGGTAACCACCGCAGTACAGACCCCGGCTGCACCGGCGGTCACGCCGGACATCAGCAGCGAAAACTATGAAACTATTCTTGATGAAGAGGCGCTGAACCGTTGGGCTCAAATCCTGCGTGAAGCCGGTGAGTTTGCGTTTGATACCGAAACCGACAGTCTGGATAATCTCTCCGCGCGTCTGGTCGGGATGTCATTTGCGGCGAAAGCAGGCCATGCGGCGTATGTGCCGATTGGTCATGATTATCTGGATGCGCCGGATCAGTTGCTGACTGAGCAGGTGCTGCGGGTGATGAAACCGATTCTGGAAGATGAAAAAATACGGAAAATCGGTCAGAACCTGAAATTTGATCGTGGGATTATGGAAAATTACGGTGTGGAACTGCGCGGAATCGCCTTCGATACCATGCTGGAATCCTATGTGCTCAACAGTGTCGCCGGGCGTCATGATATGGACAGCCTGGCCGACCGTCATCTGAATTACAAAACCACCACCTTTGAAGATATCGCCGGGAAAGGCAAAAAGCAGCTGACGTTTAATCAGATCCCGCTGGAAGAAGCCGCCAATTATGCGGCGGAAGATGCGGATATCACACTGCTGCTGCATCAGGCGCTGTATCCGCAGCTGGAAGCTGAAAAATCGCTGCTGCACGTCTATCAGGATATCGAAATGCCGCTGGTGCCGGTGCTTTCCCGTATGGAACGAACCGGTGTTCTGATTGACGCCAATGTGCTGGCGGCACAGTCAGCGGAGCTGACCGCCCGTCTGGATGAGCTGGAAAAACAGGCGTTTGCGATTGCCGGGGAAGAGTTCAACCTCTCTTCACCGAAGCAGCTGCAAACCATTCTGTTTGAAAAACTGAATCTGCCGGTGGTGAAGAAAACTCCGGGCGGTGCACCGTCAACCAATGAGGAAGTGCTGGAAGAGCTGGCGGATAACCATGAACTGCCGCGAGTGATCCTCGAACACCGCAGCCTGTCCAAACTGAAAACCACCTATACCGATAAACTGCCGCTGATGGTGGATCCGAAAACCCGCCGTGTGCATACCTCGTATCACCAGGCAGTGACCGCGACCGGCCGTCTTTCTTCCCGTGACCCGAACCTGCAGAATATTCCGGTCAGAACCGATGAAGGCCGCCGTATCCGTCAGGCATTTATTGCCCGTGACGGCTACTGCATTATGGCCGCGGACTATTCTCAGATTGAACTGCGCATCATGGCGCATCTGTCACAGGACAAAGGGCTGCTGAAAGCCTTTGCCGAAGGCAAGGATATCCACCGCGCCACCGCCGCCGAAGTGTTTGGTGTGCCGCTGGACGAAGTGACGGCGGATCAGCGCCGCAGCGCGAAGGCGATCAACTTCGGCCTGATTTACGGCATGAGTGCATTTGGTCTTGCCCGTCAGCTGGGGATCCCGCGCGGCGAAGCGCAGCGCTATATGGATCTCTATTTTGAGCGCTATCCGGGCGTGCTGGAGTATATGGCCCGAACCCGTGAACATGCGGCAGAAAAAGGCTATGTGGAAACACTTGAAGGCCGCCGTCTCTGGCTGCCGGAAATTAATTCCCGTAATGGTATGCGACGCAAGGCGGCTGAGCGCGAGGCGATCAACGCCCCGATGCAGGGCACCGCAGCAGATATCATCAAAAAAGCGATGATTGCCGTGGATGACTGGCTGCAAAAAGAGAACATCGATGCGCTGATGATTATGCAGGTGCACGATGAACTGGTGTTTGAAGTACGAAAAGAACAACAGGCTGAGATGGCAGAGAAGATCCGCGGGCTGATGGAAGCCGCGATGAAACTTGATGTGCCGTTAAAAGTAGAAGCGGGGGTTGGAGCCAACTGGGACGAAGCCCACTAAGGCGTCATCCTTCGGCCTGCAGCGGTGTTCGCTGCGCGTCACGAACCGGGTCACATACTGATGTATGCTCCCCGGTTCCTTCTGCTTGCTGCCTTGCTGCAAACCGAATGATTTAGCCTTAGCATCCGGTATCACATTGCCCGTACTCAGAGATCCGGGTCACATACTGGTGTATGCTCCCCGGATTTCTTCCTTTGCCGCCTTGCCACAAATTGAAATCTATAGCGTAAAGGTATTGGCCCCGGAGCGGGTCTGTCAGGCGTTTTCTTCCCGCATTTTCAGGGTTTTCTTCACTTTTTTCTCAATGCGCTGGCGCTTCAGTGGCGAGAGATGATCGATAAATAACTTGCCGTTGAGATGGTCGATTTCATGCTGAAGGCAGCCCGCCTGTAATCCTTCCGCCTCAAGGGTATATTCTGCACCGTTTATATCCTGATAACGGACAGTAACAGCGGAGTAGCGTTGTGTCTCCGTATAACTCTCCGGCAGGGACAGACAGCCGTCCATCATCATCATTTCGCCGTCGCACTGAATAAATTCCGGATTAATCAGCGCCATCGGCTGATCGCGGTTTTCAGAGACATCCACGATAATCACACGCTTACAGACACCCACCTGCGGCGCGGCAAGGCCGATGCCCCGTTCGGCATACATGGTTTCTGTCATATCCGTGACAAATGTTTTCAGTTCGTCATCAAAAACCGTGACGGGTTGGGCCGTTTCCCGCAGGCAGGGATCAGGAAAATGCCGTAATGTCAGTAATGCCATAGCTAACTCACTAATATAAATAAAAATTATGGGGAGACGTACTCCCGGATGCGCTCAGACTATCATAACAGTATGGTGTGAAAACGGCATCATTTGTGCTGTTTTGTTGCTATTTTGTGCGGACAGCCCCGGACTACCTATAGATCCAGATCGCATAAATATGTAATTAAAGTACATTTGGAAGGAATTTGACGGTTTTATGACAAGCTGAATCGTGCGCAATCTGAAAAAAAATTACAAAAAAGGTTTTTTTGTCGGCAAATTTGCGGTAAAGTTATTCGCGTAGGGTACAGAGGTAAGATGTTCTATCTTTCAGACCTTTTACTTCACGTAATCGGATTTAGCTGAATATTAGCTGCTCCGGTCAGACAATGTCTGACCGGAGCATTTTTTTTGCATAAAAAAACCCGCTGTCGCGGGCTTCTTCATGAGCGGATATTTCAGAGGATCACTCTGCGTCGCTTTCGCTGAACCAGGTGTCCAGTTTCAGACGTAATTTATCAATGCCGATTTTTTTCAGGGCGGAGAAATATTCCACCTGAATATCGCCGGTTTCACTCAGATCAGTCAGTGCATCACGCACCGCCATCAGCTGCTTTTTACGTGCGCCGCTGGCCAGTTTGTCGGCTTTGGTCAGCAGTGCCAGAACCGGTACCTGCATAGCCACAGCCCATTCAATCATCTGCATATCCAGGTCTTTGAGCGGATGGCGGATATCCATCAGCACCACCAGACCGCGCAGACAGTCGCGCTTTTGCAGATATTCACCCAGCGCTGCCTGCCATTTGCGTTTCATCGCTTCCGGTACTTCGGCGTAACCGTAGCCCGGCAGGTCAACCACACGGCAGCCCTCAGTGACTTCAAACAGGTTAATAAGCTGGGTGCGTCCCGGGGTTTTACTGGTCCGCGCCAGGCTTTTTTGTTGTGTCAGTGCATTCAGTGCACTCGATTTTCCGGCATTGGAGCGACCGGCAAACGCCACCTCGATCCCCGTATCTTCCGGTAAATGGCGGATATCCGGTGCGCTGATGACAAAATGGGTCGCTTGGTAGTTGTGCGTTTTAATGGTCAAAATCTGTTCTCCTCAGGTCGAAACCGGGATGATTATAGCCTAATGCCTGTTGTTTAAGAACTGTGGCAGACAGATTACTGTGTCTGTTTATTCTCAGAGCGGAAAAAAGTAATAACAATAATCGGGCTGTGTGTGGTAACCGATATAATCCGGAAAAAACAAAGTCTTCCCGGTGGAAAAAACACGGATATTTACGCGCAAAAAGATAAAAAAACAGAGCGGTTTATTATCGGTTATACAGGCAGGTGTTATTTTTTATTTGGCATAAGTTGAATTTTTCATCAAAAAATGAAATTTACGCATAAAAATCAATATGATATTTATATTTACGCGTTAAATGCAATAAAAGCATCAGCAGAATGAACGGTTCCGTCTTATTTTACTAAATTACGGGCTGTGCGCAGAATATCATCAGTACAAATACGTGAAAAATTCTTATATTAATTAGTTATCCCGGCAGTAAAGGTAAATTAAAGTAAATCTGTGGCGCTCAGCGCCATTGCCCATTAAAATCGGTAAGATTAGTGTCAGTTTATTTCGTTGAAAGGAATTGGGAATGTTAAAACGTGTTTTAGTTACATTTGTGGCAGCCTGTACCCTCAGTGCAACGTCGCTGGCGTTCGCGGCGGAGCAGACGCATGTTAAATTTACCACCACCGCAGGCGATTTTGAAATTGCGCTGGATAATGAAAAAGCGCCGCAGACTGTGGAAAATTTCAAACAGTATGTCACCGATAAATTCTATGACGATACAACATTCCACCGTGTCATCCCGGGCTTTATGGTGCAGGGCGGCGGCTTTACGGCGGATATGAACCAGAAACAGACCCGCCCGCCGGTAAAAAATGAAGCGGATAACGGCCTGCGTAACCTGCGCGGCACCATTGCGATGGCGCGTACCGCAGATAAAGACAGTGCAACCAGCCAGTTCTTTATTAACGTAGCGGATAATGCATTCCTCGACCACGGCCAGCGTGATTTCGGCTATGCTGTGTTTGGTAAAGTCGTGAACGGCATGGAAGTTGTCGATAAAATCTCAAAAGTGAAGACAGAAAACATCGGTCCGTACCAGAACGTGCCATCGACACCGATCAAAATTATTTCTGCAACTATCGTAAAATAAACCGTATTTTCGTGCAGACTAAGGGGAATATTTCCGGATATTCCCCGTAAGCATGTCAAACTCCCTGATAGTCTGAATAAGACGATATCTGCCTCTGCGGCACCATGCCGCATTCGGGCTATTTTCTCTGTCCGGCTGTGGTATTATAGCCCGCTTCATGAAACTGTCTGTGCAATCCCCCGGGGTTGCAGGGTATTGTCAACGTGTGCCTGATACAGCAGTTTGAAAATAAAAAAGATAAATATATCAGTCGGATATAGATAATCATGCTATTAATTATCGATAATTATGACTCATTTACTTATAACCTGTATCAATACTTCTGTGAGTTAGGTGCAGATGTACAGGTTAAACGAAATGATGCCGTCAGCCTCAGTGATATTGAGCAATTATCGCCATCTCACTTGGTGATCTCACCGGGTCCCTGCACGCCGTCAGAAGCCGGTATTTCACTGGATGCGGTCAGCCATTTCGCCGGTGAAATCCCGATCCTCGGGGTGTGTCTCGGGCATCAGGCTATCGGCCAGGCATTCGGCGCGCAGGTGGTGAAGGCGCGTAAAGTGATGCACGGCAAAACCACAGCAATCCATCATAATCAGCAGGGTGTGTTCAAAGGGCTGAACCGTCCGCTGACCGTCACCCGCTATCACTCGCTGGTGATTGCCCCGGAAACATTGCCTGCCTCGTTTGAGGTTACCGCATGGAGTCTGCATGACGGCAATGTGGATGAAATCATGGGGATCCGCCATAAAACCCTGCCGATTGAAGGTGTGCAGTTCCATCCGGAAAGTATTCTCAGTGAACAGGGGCATGAACTCCTGAATAATTTCCTGAAATACTAATCAGTTATCGCTTATTTTATCCCCGGTTCTGTTTTTTCATTCGTTTTGATTTGATTTTTTATTCATATTTGGTGATTATATTTTCACTTGTGGATAGATCAGGTAAGGAACGATGACAAAACAGAATGCGGTTACGCGCGGCACTTATGATGAAGTGATGCTGCCAATTTATGCACCGGCTGATTTTATTCCTGTCAGAGGTCAGGGAAGCCGGGTGTGGGATCAGAACGGCACTGAATATGTTGATTTCGCCGGTGGTATTGCCGTACTGGCGCTGGGCCATTGTCATCCGGCACTGATCGCGGCCCTGAAAGCCCAGAGTGAATCGCTCTGGCATGTCAGCAATATTTTTACTAATGAACCGGCGCTGATACTGGCGCAGAAGCTGATAAAACATACGTTTGCGGAACGGGTTTTCTTTGCCAACTCCGGTGCGGAGGCAAATGAAGCCGCATTCAAACTGGCGCGTCATTATGCACTGACCCGTCATCATCCTTATAAAACCAAAATTATCGCTTTCCATCACGGCTTCCACGGCCGGACACTCTTTACCGTTTCTGTCGGTGGTCAGCCGAAATATGCTGATGGCTTCGGGCCGAAACCGGCAGATATTATTCATGTGCCTTTTAACGACCTTGATGCTGTCAAAGCAGTGATGGATGATCACACCTGTGCCGTGGTGCTGGAACCTGTCCAGGGCGAGGGCGGGATCACAGCTGCCACACCGGCCTTTATGCAGGGCCTGCGTGAATTATGTGATAAACATCAGGCGCTGCTGGTATTTGATGAAGTGCAGAGCGGGATGGGGCGCAGCGGCAAACTGTTTGCCTATATGGATTACGGTATTGAGCCGGATATTCTGACCACGGCCAAAGCGCTGGGCGGCGGTTTCCCGATCAGTGCCATGCTGACAAAACAGGACATTGCACAGGTGATGGTACCCGGTACGCACGGTACAACCTACGGCGGCAACCCGCTGGCCTGTGCGGTCGGTAATGCGGCCTTTGATCTGATCAACGACCCGGCATTGCTGGCGGGAGTGAATGAGCGCCACCAGTGGTTTGCGGATGCACTGCAATCCCTGAACAGTACATTTGGTGCATTTGCGGAGATCCGCGGGAAAGGGCTGCTGATTGGTGCCGAACTGGCGGGTATCTACCGCGATCAGTCAAAAACCCTGCTGGGACTGGCAGCCAAAAACGGTCTGATGCTGCTTAACGCCGGTACCAATGTTCTGCGTTTCACGCCATCGCTGATTATTGAAAAAGCCGATGTGGATGAAGGGATGAAACGACTGGCAAAAACCCTGAGTGATTTTCGGGAAATGCAGTAAACGGCGGGATTCAGAAACAAAAAAACAGGCGCGGATGCGCCTGTTTTGGTGATAAGGACGGTCCGGATTAACGGGTGCCGTATACCACGATAGTTTTACCGTGTGCGGAGATCAGGTTCTGATCTTCCAGCATCTTCAGAATACGACCGACGGTTTCGCGGGAACATCCCACAATCTGGCCGATTTCCTGACGGGTAATTTTGATTTGCATGCCGTCCGGATGAGTCATTGCATCCGGCTGTTTTGCCAGGTTCAGTAATGTCTGGGCGATGCGGCCTGTCACATCAAGGAATGCAAGGTTTCCGACCTTTTCTGATGTGGTTTGCAGGCGGTTTGCCATCTGCGCGGAAAGGCGCATAAGGATATCCGGGTTAACCTGGATAAGCTGGCGGAACTTTTTGTACGAGATTTCTGCAACTTCGCAGGCGCTTTTTGCCCGTACCCACGCTGTACGTTCCTGTCCTTCCTCAAATAATCCGAGTTCACCGATGAAATCACCCTGGTTGAGATAGGATAAAATCATCTCTTTGCCTTCTTCATCTTTGATCAGCACCGCAACAGAACCTTTTACAATATAGTAGAGTGTTTCTGCCTTTTCGCCCTGATGAATAAGCGTGCTTTTGGATGGATATTTGTGGATATGGCAGTGAGACAAAAACCATTCAAGCGTGGGGTCTGTTTGTGGCTTGCCGAGAACCATTCGCGTTATCCTCTGTTGTTAGTTATTGCAAACCGTTGTTTACGCTCTGCAATTATATAAAGTCTTAGCTTATCATATTAACTTGCTGAATTTCCGGCAAGTTAGTTTATTAAAATAGTATAATAATCCTCACGGAAAGATATTGATCTTAGCCATAGATAAATCCTTGCCGTGTTTTTAGCACAGGAAAACTGTCCTGTCTTCCACTGTCTCGCTTCAGCATAATAAACTATGGGATAGATTGCCAGCCCGTGAATGAAAGGGTAGTCTGTCGTGAATTATATTGATGATGAGGGTATAAAAATGGAAGCGCGTGTAAAGTGGGTTGAGAACATGACTTTCTTAGGGGAATCCGCGTCAGGACACCAGATTACAATGGACGGTAATGCCGGTGAAAAAGCCCCGAACCCGATGGAGATGGTACTGATGGCAACCGGTGGCTGCAGCGCCATTGATGTTGTCTCTATTTTGCAAAAAGGCCGTAATCAAGTCATTGATTGTGATGTAAAACTCACCGCTGAACGTCGTGAAACCGCGCCACGTTTATTCACTCATATTAATCTGCATTTTATTGTGACCGGCCGTGACCTGACTGAAAACGTTGTCGGGCGTGCCGTGCAATTATCCGCTGAGAAATATTGCTCTGTTTCATTAATGTTAGGCGAAAGTGTTAACATTACGCATAGTTTTGAAGTAAAGAATATTGAATGATTTTTTGAAATATTATTTTTATTTTTGAAAATAAACCGGGTAATACATTATTACCCGGTTTTTTTATCGCTTGTTTATTTGTTTTCCCTGCAATAATTGCTCTGCCAGCGGTGCCATTATTAATTCCATCGCCAGCCCTAATTTTCCGCCGGGGACGACGATGGTATTTGAGGCGGAAATAAAGGAGCCCTGAAGCATGGATAACAAATAGGGAAAATCGATTTTTTTCAGGCCGCGGAAGCGGATCACGGTAAAGCTTTCATCCTGTGACGGAATGGATTTGGCCGAGAACGGGTTTGAGGTATCCACCGTCGGCACCCGCTGGAAGTTAATGTGGGTGCGGGAAAACTGCGGGGTGATATAGCGGATGTAATCATCCATCGAACGCACGACAGAATCCATTACCGCCTCCCGTGAATGGCCGCGATCATTGGTGTCACGGACTAACTTCTGTATCCACTCCAGATTGACTATCGGTACCACGCCGACCAGCAGATCCACATGTCCGGCAATATCATGTTCCGGCGTGACCACGCCGCCGTGTAATCCCTCATAGAAAAGTACATCCGTCCCGGCAGGAAGTGCCTCGCGGGGGGTGAAGGTGCCGGGCAGCTGATTATAGGGCACGGCTTCATCATAGGTATGCAGGTATTTGCGGCGTTCGCCGCTGCCGCTTTCGCTGTACTGGCGGAATGTGCTTTCGAGCAGGCCAAAATCGTTGGCTTCGGGCCCGAAATAGCTGATGTGGCGGCCCTGCTCGCGGGCCTTGCGGATGGCGGCATCCATTTCCGGCCGCGTGTAACGGTGGAAACTGTCACCTTCAATAATGGCCGGAACCGCATCCAGTTGCTGGAAAATTTTACGGAAAGCCTGACTGGTGGTAGTGGTACCGGCTCCGCTGGAGCCGGTAACGGCGATAATCGGGTGGGTCCGTGACATGCGGCGTTTCCTCCGGCTGAATCAGCCGCGGAATTGTGCCGACGGCATGATGTTGAGTGTTTCGTGTAATTCCGACCAGACAATCACAATGTCGCCGTTTTTGAGTTGCGTGTAAAGATCCGCCACTTTATCACTGAGTGATTTTTCATGTTCGCCGTAGTCGGTGCCTTCGCGCAGCACCACACTTTCCAGGATACTTTCCAGTGTTTCCGGCGCGATATCCTGCCAGGGAATAATCATGGTGTCTCCTTTGCGGCCAGATGCGGCGCGAGCCATTCAGGGATGCGCTCCTCCAGCCATAAACGCGGACGGCGCCAGCTGCCGGACACAAAGCCGACATGGCCGCCGTGTTCGGTCATCTGGTACTCCACACACGGCGGCAGTTGTGACAGATCCGGCACCACTTCCTGTGCCATAAAAGGATCATCTTTGGCGTGGATGATCAGCATCGGCTTACGTACGGCTGGGAGTTTCGGCAGGGCACTGCAGCGGCGGTAGTAATCCGAGGCATCGCGGAAGCCGTGGATCCGTGAGGTGATAATGTCATCAAATTCGCGGATCCGTTTAATCGCGCGGATATGCAGCAGGTTTGTCGGCAGTGAATTCGGGTAGCGCACCAGTTTGCGGGTGGCATTACGTTTCAGCCCTTTCAGCAGATACCACTGATAAAAACGGGAAAAGCCTTTTTCCATTTTGAAAGAGCACGGCTCCAGCATCAGCGGGGCGGAAACCACAATACCTGCATCCACTGCGGCATTCTCACCCTCTTCGGCGAGATAACAGGCCAGCATATTGCCGCCGAGTGAATAACCGACCGCGCCGGTCGGTACTTTCCCGTAGGTATCCTGCAGCCAGTTCAGCAGATAACGGGCATCTTCGGTTTCACCGGAGTGGTAAATCCGTCTGGAGCGGTTCGGCTCGCCGCTGCATCCGCGAAAATGCATAACAACACCCAGCCAGCCCTGACGGGCGGCCGCAGCCAGGATACCGTGCGCATACGGGCTGCGGAAACTGCCTTCCAGCCCGTGAAAGATGACCAGCCGTGGTTTATGGCGTGCGGTATCGGGATCTTCGCTCCATGCAAGATCAATAAAATCATCATCCGGCAGTGTCAGGCGCTGCCAGAATGGTTTTATCGTCGGTTTCCGGCGGAAAATCCGGGGCAGCAACGTTTGCAGGTGCGGGTTGGTTGCCCAGGAAATCGGTTGAAAATGACTAGACATAGTTAGATTCGTAATGAAAAAACATCTCTTGTTTAATGAAAAACATACTGGTAATTTTCCGGGAAGAAAATGACCACGTTGCCGGATTACTCATGACCGCACATCTTTTTATCTCACTTTCCGTATTTATGTTTATCGCGGCAGTCACGCCCGGCCCCAATAATATGTTACTGACCGCCTCCGGTGCACAGCTCGGCTTTCGCCGTACGCTGGCACTGATGGCTGGTATTATGCTCGGCATGCAGACGGTATTATACCTTTCAGCCTTTGGTGTTGCGGCTATTTTACTGATTTATCCCAAATTGCATACTGCTATGAAAATTGCGGGTAGTCTTTACCTTCTGTGGCTTGCCAAAAAACTGGCTACCGCACCGTATCAGGAGCTTAATGAACCGCAGGTCAGTAAGGCCGTCACCTGGTATCAGGGGGCGCTGTTACAGTTTATCAATCCCAAGGCCTGGCTGATGGGACTGGGGGCGGTCGGCAGTTACAGCCTGAGCGGTGATGCGTATATGCTGTCTGTCGGAGTGATGAGTATTGTGATGGTCTCTGTGAATCTGGTTGCCGGGCTTATCTGGATCGGATTCGGTGCCTTTATCGGCTTTTTTCTGCGCAGCCGCAATGCCTGGTTCACCTTCAATATTGTGATGGGGTTACTCACCGCCGCCTGTGTGCCGCTCATCTGGCTTGAATAGCAGACATAATATAACCTGCGGAACAAAAACAGAAGCTGAATGAAAAACAGACCGCATTGCGGTCTGTTTTTTTATCGCTGCAGCGAAATCAGCTTAAATCCACATTCTTACTGCCGAACAGCAGGGTAAACAGGAATCCGGCCAGATAGGCGACGAGTAACCCGCCGGTATAGACCGCCATCCCCATGAAGATACCACTGTCGGATGTCATCACCGGAATGGCGATAATCCCCGATGGCCCGAAAACGGTATTCAGCCCGACCGGATAGCCGAACCAGGCGACAAGCCCGATAAAGAACCCGCCGGCTGCACCACCGCAGCAGGCAGTGATAAACGGCTTCACGCGCGGCAGGGTCACGCCGTAGATTAGCGGTTCGCCGATGCCGAGGAAGCCCGGGATAATTGCTCCCCGGATTTGATTACGCAGCACCGAGTCTTTTTTCGCGCGGACATACAGTGCCAGCGCAGCACCGACCTGACCGGCACCCGCCATGGCGAGGATCGGGAACAGGGAGTTAAAACCCTGAGTGCCGACCAGCGCGGTATACACCGGGATAAAGCCCTGGTGGATACCAAACATCACCGCTATCAGGAACAGACCGGCGAGAACAGCAGCGCCGAACGGGTTAGCGTTAAGGTGCATAAACAGCCAGGACATGCCGTCAAACAGCCAGACGCCGACCGGCATAATCACAATAAAGGTCAGTGCGCCCATAATCAGCAGGGTGATGGCGGAGGTCAGAATGATATCCAGGTTAGCAGGGATAAAACGCCGCACCTGGCGTTCGACCCATGCACCGGTGATGGTGGCGATCAGAATACCGATAATGTTACCGCGCGGGTCAATGCCGTGACCGAAGAATGTTTCCATACCGGAGTAGAAACCTTTGGTCGCCTGCGGATCATAACCGAGGATAAACAGCGCCGCGATGATTGCACCATTGACACCGGATCCGCCGAAGGCTTTCTGCGCGTTATAGCCGATCAGGATCCCCATAAAGGTAAACAGCCCTTTGCCGAAGACCTTCATGTAACTGAGCACTTCGACCAGTGTGCCGTTCGGGGACGGATTTCCGGTGACCCAGAGCGATTCAAACAGTGTGGCAAAGCCGAGCAGCAGACCCACACCGATAAACCCGGGAATGAGCGGGGTAAAAATAGTGGCGAATTTGGCGAGAAAACGCTGTACCGGGTTTGTTTGTTTTTCTTTCAGATGCTGCTTCTGATCAGCGGCAATCTCTTTCAGGCTGCGGCTGTCCGGTTCACTGCCCGGTACATGCTCATCCAGATATTTCTGCATCAGCTCTGCGGCGGTTTGTGCTTTGCCCGGCCCCAGCACAATCTGGAACTGCTCATCACTTTCAATCACACCCAGCACGCCCTCAATTTTTTTGATGGCGATTTTATCCGCCAGCTGTGTGTTGTTCAGTGTCAGACGCAGGCGGGTCATACAGTTACCGCTCTGTGCCACGTTACCCGGACCGCCGATGGCATCCAGAATCTGTATGATGGTTGACTGATTGATTTTGGCCATGGTGATTACCTTGCGTTAAGAGTGCGCCGCGCCGGTCAGCGCGTCACGGATAAACCCCTGATGCTGTGCCAGCAGGGCTTTGGCGTCACCGGCACTCAGCTGTGCCAGGATCATCACGATGGCGGTCTTGCAGTGTCCGTCACAGGCGGCAAGGGCTTGTTCTGCGGTCGCTCTGTCACATTCCGTTGCGGCCATCACAATACGTTTCTGCCGCTCAACCAGTTTGGCGTTGGTCGCTTCCACATCCGCCATCAGGTTGCCGTACACTTTCCCGGAGCGGATCATGGCGCCGGTGGTGATCATATTGAGTATCAGTTTCTGGGCGGTGCCGGCTTTCATGCGGGAGGAACCGGTAATGACTTCCGGGCCGACCACCGGTGTGATGGCGATACCGGCCAGACGGCTCATTTCACTGTCCGGATTACAGCTGACAGCGGCTACCGTTGCACCGAGTGACAGTGCGTATTCCATACCGCCCAGCACATAGGGGGTACGGCCGCTGGCGGCGATCCCGACTAACACATCTTTTTCATTGAAATTCAGGGCTTTCAGATCACTCACCGCCAGTTCGCGGTTATCTTCCGCATTTTCAACGGCTTTCAGGATAGCTTTGTGACCACCGGCAATCAGACCGACCACCTGCTCTGCCGGGGTGCCGAAGGTCGGCGGACACTCACTGGCATCCAGTATCCCGAGACGGCCGGAGGTGCCCGCGCCCATATAAATCAGCCGTCCGCCCAGGCGGAATGCCTGTGCCACCGCATCCACCACCTGTGCCACCTGCGGCAGTGTTTTTTCCACGGCAAGGGCCACGGTCTGGTCTTCGCGGTTAATCACCCGCAGCATATCTAATGTCGGCAGGCTGTCGATATCCGCGCTTGCCGGGTTGCGGCTCTCGGTAATCATTGAGGTTAAGTCAATCTTCATGCGTGATCCTTTGTATAAGATATAATCGCATGCTAGAGAATTAAATATTCTTTTTGTGTGAGAATTATCACAGAGCAATCTATTCAACTATGATGCTATAGCAGGAATAGTTTCATTTCCCATCATCATTTTATTTTTTATATTTAATTGAATATAAATGTATTTTTTATTAGTCAGATACGTCCTTTATCAGGAATAATTCGTCATTTTAGTTAAAATAATTTATTCCTTTTTTATTCTCCGCAGAAGGAAAACAGGTACACATGGCGATCCTGACAAAAATCAGCTGGGTAAAAGCAGAGCTGGCGACCAATCAGCAGCATATTGCCGATTTCATCCTGGCGCAGCCGGAAGAAACCGTGACACTTTCCTCCCAGGTACTGGCGGAGCGGGTGGGCGTGAGTCAGTCCGCTATAGTGAAGTTTAGTCAGAAACTGGGATTTAAGGGTTTTCCGGCACTGAAAGTCGCTATCAGCGAAGAGATTGGCCGCAACCGGGTGCTGGCAGCTAATCAGCAGCAGGCGCTGCATAACCGGATAGAAGCACATGATCCGCTGCTGGTGATCGCGCAGAAACTGGCACAGGAAAAGCAGAATTCCATTACGGAAACCACACGGCGGCTCGATTTTGAACAGATGGCAGAGATTGTCGCCTGTCTGGATAATGCCCGCTGTATTCAGGTCGCCGGTATCGGCGGCTCCGGGCTGACGGCGAAAGATCTGGCCTATAAACTTCAGAAAATCGGGCTGATGACACTGGCGGAAGCCGATCACCATATCCAGATCGCTTTTTCCCAGACGCTGACCGAAAAGGATGTGCTGGTGGTATTGTCATTCAGCGGCAAACGCAAGGATATGCTGGTCACCGCCGCCACGGCGAAAAAACAGAATGCCACGCTGATTGCGATTACCGGGAACCGTCAGTCACCGCTGGCAAAAATGGCGGATTATGTGCTGGAAACGGTCGCGGAAGAAAACGAGTGGCGCAGTTCGTCTATTTCCTCACGGACGGCGCAGAATACAGTGACGGATCTGCTGTTTATGGCGCTGTTACAGCGGCGGGAAGAGCAGGCGCGGCGGCTGGTGATCAATGCCCGCACCATGATTAACAGCCTGGACGGCTGATAAGAAAAGAGAGCGGCAGGGGCCGCTCTTTATCATTTACTGATTTTCAAAGGCCTGTGTCATGGCTTCGAGGTTTTCCTGAATCTCCATCCAGGCCATTTCCGCCTCTTCCAGCTCAGCTTTGAACTGCGCCTGTTCCTGAAGGCAGGTGTTCAGCTCGGCTTTGCGGGACTGATCATACAGGCCGCTGTCACCGAGTTTTTCCTCAATCACGGCAATGGCGTCCGATAACCGGCTCATGGTTTTTTCCAGTTTCTCAGATTCTTTGCGCAGCGGCTGAGTCTGCTGGCGGAATTCCGCCTCACGGCGTTTCTGCTCTTTGCGATCCTGCGCGGTGACGGTATTTTTTTCCTCGCCGTTTTCCGCCGCCGGCTCCGCACTCTGGCGCATCTGTTTCTGACTGTCTGCCAGCCAGCGCTGATAATCATCCAGATCGCCGTCAAACGGCTCGACCTGACCATCATGCACCAGGTACAGATCATCGGTGGTGGATCGCAGCAGGTGACGATCGTGGGAAACCACGACGATCGCTCCCTCAAATTCGATCAGGGCTTCGGTCAGTGCCTGGCGCATATCCAGATCCAGGTGGTTTGTCGGTTCATCGAGCAGCAGCAGGTTCGGGCGCTGCCAGATAATCATCGCCAGTACCAGACGCGCTTTTTCCCCGCCGGAGAAACGACCGGTGTTGTCGGTCACCTGATCACCTTTGAAACCATAACCGCCGAGGTAATCACGCAGTTGCTGTTCAGTCTGATCCGGCGCCAGGCGCACCATATGTTGTAACGGGGATTCATCTGCGCGTAAAAATTCCAGCTGATGCTGGGCGAAGTAACCCAGTTTGATACCTTTGGCGAGACCAATTTTGCCCTGTAACGGCTCCAGTTCACCGGCGAGCATTTTAATCAGGGTGGATTTACCCGCGCCGTTACGGCCGAGCAGGCCGATACGTGAACCGGGCACCAGGTTCAGTTTGATATTATCCAGCACCACTTTCTCACCGTACCCGGCGCTGACTTTTTCCATTTTCAGCAGCGGGTTCGGCAGTGCTTCAGGCGGGCGGAAACTGAAACGGAACGGGTTATCCGCCAGTGCCGGGGCAATCAGCTCCATGCGTTCCAGCATCTTCAGACGGCTTTGTGCCTGCTTGGCTTTGGTCGCCTGAGCGCGGAAACGATCGACATATTTCTGCAGATGTGCGCGGCGTAACTGCTGACTTTCATACTGTGCCTGCTGCTGGGCCATTTTCTCGGCACGCTGCACCTCAAAGGAGGAGTAGTTACCGGTGTATTCAAACAGACCGTTTTGTTCAATGTGCAGGACTTTATCAATGATCGGATCGAGGAAATCGCGGTCATGGGAGATCAGAATCAGAGTGCCGGGATAGCTCTTCAGCCATTTTTCCAGCCAGATCACCGCATCGAGATCCAGGTGGTTGGTCGGTTCATCGAGCAGCAGCAGATCAGAGCGGCAAATCAGTGCCTGTGCCAGGTTCAGGCGCATCCGCCAGCCCCCGGAGAAGGCCCGTACCGGGGTGTCCAGCTGTTCCTGTGAGAATCCCAGCCCGTGCAGCAGTGTGGCGGCACGGGAACGGATGGTCCAGGCATCGAGGGTGTCGAGCTGACCGTGGATCACGGCAATGGCGTGGCCGTCATTCTGTTCATTCGCCTGCTGTAATTTTGCCTCAAGCTCACGGAATTCGCGGTCACCGTCAATGACATACTCGATCGCCGGTTCATCCAGTGCCGGGGTTTCCTGGTTAACCCAGGCCATGGACCAGTTTCCCGGAAATGACACACTGCCTGCTTCGGCCTGTAATTCGCCCTTAAGCAGCGCCAGCAGCGTGGATTTACCGCAGCCGTTTTTTCCCACCAGTCCGACTTTCTGGCCCGGATTGATGGTGGCCGTTGCGTTGTCGAGCAGAACACGGACGCCGCGGCGAACCTGAAGTGAAGAGAAAACAATCATAAATATCGATAGGGTAAGTAATTGAGAGTAAAATTAATGTAATTCGTGCGTTGTCAGCAGCAAATCACCCGTCAGCAGGCGAGGAGTATCGTTGCAGCGGGCATAGTAGCGAAAATCACAAAGATTCTCACGTTTTTAAGAGGAAGTGATGATAAATAATCCGACTATATTACTGATTTACGCCCATCCGGAACCGCATCACTCCATCGCCAACAAGGCGCTTATCTCTGCGGCGTCGGAACTCGGGCATGTGACGGTGCATGACCTGTACGGCACCTATCCGGACTTTTTTATCGATATCCGCCATGAGCAGGAACTGCTGCGGCAGCATGACATCATTGTGTTTCAGCACCCGCTGTACACTTACAGTTGCCCCGCGCTGCTGAAAGAGTGGTTTGACCGCGTGCTGACCCGTGATTTCTCCGGTGAACAGGGCGGCAGACAGCTGTCCGGCAAATACTGGCGCCAGGTGATCACAACAGGGGAACCGGCGGAAGCTTATCAGCACGGCGGCTATAACCGTTTTCCGATCAGTGAGTTACTGAGACCGTTTGAGCTGACGGCGGCACTGTGTGAAATGCACTGGCTGGCACCGGTTATTCTCTATGCCGCACGCCGCCAGGGAAAAGCCATGCTGCATGAGCAGGCGCAGGCGTATTGTGACTGGCTGCGGGCACCGCAACTGACCGGAGGGCGTAAAAATGGAGCCAGCTGACGGCAACCTGCTGCATGCAGGTATTGTGTTTCTCGCGGCAGCCGTGGTGATGGTGCCGGTGGCGCAGCGGCTGCGTATCGGCGCGGTACTGGGATATCTGCTGGCGGGGATTGCTATCGGCCCGTGGGGGCTGGGCTTTATCAAGAACGTCAATGAGCTGCTGCACTTCTCTGAGCTTGGTGTGGTGTTCCTGATGTTTCTTATCGGGCTGGAGCTGAATCCGCGTGAACTGTGGAAACTGCGGCGATCTATTTTCGGTACCGGCACCGCGCAGGTGGTGTTCTCCGCCCTGATCCTCGGGGTGCTGCTCTGGCTGACGGATTTCTCCTGGCAGGCGGCAGTGGTCGGCGGGCTGGGAATGGCGATGTCCTCCACAGCGATGGCATTACAGCTGATGGATGAAAAGGGCATGACCAACAACGACAGCGGCCAGATGGGATTCTCAGTGCTGCTGTTCCAGGATATGGCGGTGATCCCTATCCTTGCGGTTATTCCTCTGCTGGGCGGGGAAACGGCGGGCAGTGACTGGTATCGCATCGGTATCAAGATTCTGGCCTTTGCCGGACTGCTGATCGGCGGACGCTATCTGCTGCGGCCATTGTTCCGGCTGGTGGTAAAATCCGGGGTCAGTGAAGTCTTTACCGCCGCCTCGCTGCTGGTGGTGATCGGCTCTGCGGTGTTTATGGAGCAGCTCGGGTTTTCCATGGCGCTCGGAACATTTATCGCGGGTGTGATGCTGGCGGATACGGAATACCGCCATGAGCTGGAGATCACCATCGAGCCGTTTAAAGGGCTGCTGCTGGGGATGTTCTTTATTTCTGTCGGTATGTCACTTAATATCGGCGTGCTGTGGCAGTATCTGCCGCAAATTCTGCTGGGTGTGATTGTGCTGGTGAGCGTCAAAATGACGGTGCTGTATCTGCTGGCACATCTGACCTGCCGGCGCAGCGGGCGCTTACAGTTTGCCGGGGTGCTCAGTCAGGGTGGGGAATTTGCATTCGTGCTGTTCTCGGCGGCGCTGGCCAGCCGTGTGATTACGGATCATCAGATGGCGCTGCTGCTGGTGGTGGTCACCCTTTCCATGATGACCACGCCGCTGCTGATGCAGGGCATCGATATGATTCTGGCGCGCCGTTACAATAATGCCGAACCGGGAACGGGCGAAACCCCGTTTGTGGAGGATAACCACCCGCATGTGATTCTGGTCGGTTTCGGGCGGATGGGGCAGGTCATCGGCCGCCTGCTGATGGCGAACAAAATACATCCGACGGTACTGGAAAAAGATGTCAGCGCGGTCAGTGCCATGCGCCGTTACGGCTATAAGGTTTATTACGGGGATGCGACAGGACTCGCATTGTTGCGCTCTGCCGGGGCAGAGACGGCAAAGGTGATTGTCATTACCTGTGATAAGCCGGAAGATACTATGACCATTGTGCAGTTGTGTCAGGAGCACTTCCCGCATCTGCAGATTATTGCCCGCGCCCGGGGACGGGTGGAGGCACACGAGCTGCTTACACACGGCGTAACACAGTTCAGCCGCGAAACCTTCTCGTCAGCGCTGGAACTGGCGCGCAAAACCCTGATCGGGCTGGGCACGCATCCGGCGGAAGCACACCGGGCGCAGCAATTATTCCGCAGGCTGGATATGCAGTTGCTGCGTGAGCTTATCCCGCAGGCGGAAGAGGAAATTTCGCATATCTCCCGCGTGAAAGAGGCGCGGCGCGAGCTGGAAAATCTGTTTGATAATGAAATGAAACGGGAAAAACATCTGCCGGACAGCTGGAACCTGACGGAAGACTCACCGGGCAGCGGACGGACAGAGACAGGAGCAGAAAAATGAGCAACCGGAAACGGTTTATTGCGGGTGCGGTATGCCCTGAGTGTCAGGCACAGGATACCCTCGCCATGTGGCGTGAGGATAATGTGGACGTGGTGCAGTGTGTGCAGTGCGGCCATCTTGAGCGCCGGGCGGATGCGCATGCGGAGCAGCATGTGCGCAAAGATGAACAGGTGATTGGTATTTTTACACCGGGGGAATAACAGGCCGCTGCTTTTCACAGAGAATTTGGGGGAATTTGTCCCAAAACAGATACAGTGGCTGTAAATTCCGTTACAATCGGCGCGTTAATTAAAATCTTATCCCCCGCGGATGTGTAGGAGATACCATGAAAGTAGCAAAAGACCTGGTAGTGAGCCTGGCTTATCAGGTAAGAACAGAAGACGGTGTATTAGTTGATGAGTCTCCGGCAAGTGCTCCGTTAGACTATCTGCACGGTCGCGGCGCGCTGATCAGCGGGCTGGAAAGTGCACTGGACGGCCGTGTTGCCGGTGATGTGTTCGACGTCGATGTCGGCGCAAACGACGCCTACGGTCAGTATGACGAAAACCTGGTTCAGCGCGTACCGAAAGACGTTTTCGTCGGTGTTGATGAGCTGGAAGTCGGCATGCGTTTCCTGGCAGACACCGATATGGGTCCTGTGCCGGTTGAAATCACCGGTATCGAAGGTGACGAAGTGATCGTTGACGGCAACCATATGCTGGCCGGTCAGAACCTGAAATTCCACGTCGAAGTTATCGGTGTGCGTGAAGCAACAGCAGAAGAGCTGGAGCACGGTCACGTTCACGGTGAAGAAGGCGGCTGCTGCGGTGGTCACGACCACGGCGAAGAAGGCGGTTGCTGCGGCGGCGGTCATGGTCACGATCACGACCATGGTCACGAACACGGTGAAGGCGGCTGCTGCGGCGGTGGCGGTCACGGTAAAGGCCACGGTAACGGCGGCTGCGGTTGTCACTGATAACCCGCATCTGAACCGGACAAAAAAAGCGCATTCTGACGGATGCGCTTTTTTTATACCTGTGTTTTATCAGTAGTGCGGTGGCGGCACTTCTTCTGACAGCGGTGCCACATTTGAGCCCGGAGTGGCTTTCAGGCGTTCGGTCAGCAGGCGGAGCCTTTCATTCAGCCGGGTGATATCCATCTGCTGCTGTGTTACCACCTGATTGAGTTCCTCAATGGTCAGATCCTGAAAGGCGGTTTTGCTTTCAAGCTGTTCGAGGCGTTGTTCAAGTTCCAAAAGGTCCATCGTTTTCTCCTGTCTGAGACGGGGATTACTGTGTAAAAGTATGTAATATTCCTGTGAAATACACTTAGTGTGAGAGGATATCTTTTATTGGGGGGTTACTATGAAACCTCTTTTTGCTAAGGTTGTCTCAGCATCACAAAACCGTGACATTATGATGTCGCCCGGTGACGGCTGCAAGGACTCTCTGACGTGATCTGCTGTGAGGTACGTCCTGTAACTGTTGCAAAACTTATGGAGAAAAGGATGAAATCACTGTTTAAAGCGACTGTTGTCGCAACCTCGCTGGCAATGACATTAGGTATGTCACAGGCTTATGCGGATACCGCGCCGAAAAAAGAAGAAGTGAAGCTGAACAGCGCATTTAAAACCGCAAGTCAGCAGAATGCTTATGCGCTGGGTGCGTCACTGGGCCGTTACATGGAAAATGCCCTGAATGAGCAGAAATCCATTGGCCTGGATCTGGATCGCGATCAGATGATGGCGGGTGTTCAGGATGCATTCAATAATAAAAGCAAACTGAGTGATGAAGAGATCAACCAGACGCTGCGCGGCTTTGAAGAGCAGGTGAAAGGTGCCGCTCAGGAAAAAATGGCGCGCGAGGCGACTGAAAACAAAGCAGCCGGTGACAAATACCGTGCCGCATTCGCTAAAGAAAAAGGCGTTGAAAAAACCAAGAGCGGTGTGCTCTACAAATCTGAGAAAGACGGTAACGGCGCATCTCCGAAAGAGACTGACACCGTTGTTGTTCACTATAAAGGCGCATTAATTGACGGTACCCAGTTTGACAGCTCTTACGACCGTAACGAGCCGCTGACTATCCGTCTGGACAGCGTAATCAAAGGCTGGACCGAAGGTTTGAAGCAGATGAAAAAAGGCGGTAAAGCCAAATTGGTCATCCCGCCGGAAGCAGCTTACGGCACCGACGGTGTTCCGGGGATCCCTGCCAACTCCACCCTGGTCTTTGACGTCGAGTTACTGGATATCAAACCTGCGGCCAAATAAGCCCTGCTGATACCGGAAACTGACAAAAACCCGCGCCCTGTTGTGCGGGTTTTTGTTTCCGCAACGATCAGGATTATGAAAAATTTGCAAAACATCCGTGTTTTTTTGTATTTTTTACCAGAATTTGATCACCTCAGGCGCAAAACGGCCTGTTTTTCGCTATAACTTAACCTGCGGGTACCTGCACAGAACCGGAAGCCCGTCATTTGCTGCTTTCCTGCACCCGGGAAATCCGGGTATATAATTGATACATGATGACAGGGTAATCCTCCTCCTGCAGTGAAAGATTACAGATGAGTAAAACCAACGACGTTCACACGTTACAAAGAGTGGTGTATTAAATGTCTAACCCAGTATTATTTAATGACAATGATTCGGATTACATTGTAAATCATCCGTTTACTGAAACGGATTATGAGATCCTGAAATCCTATGAGGCGGCTGTTGATGGCCTGGCGCTGCTCATCGGTGAGCACTGTGAAATCGTTCTCCACTCACTGGAAGATCTGAAGCGCTCAGCGGTGAAGATCGCAAACGGTCATCACACCGGCCGTAAAGTCGGTTCCCCGATTACCGACCTCGCGCTGCGCATGCTGCACGACATTACAGATGAAGACTGCAGCACCTCGAAAGCCTATTTCACACGGGCGAAAACCGGGGCACTGATGAAATCGCTGACGATTGCTATCCGCAATAAATCACGCCGTATCATCGGGCTGCTGTGTATTAACATGAACCTGGATGTGCCGTTCTCCCAGATTGTTCAGACGTTTATCCCGAAAGAGCTGGCAGAAGAGACCTCCAATGTGAACTTTGCCTCTTCCGTTGAAGACCTGGTGGCACAGACACTGGAACAGACGATTGAAGAAGTGAATGCCGACCGCAACGTGGCAAACAACGCGAAGAACAAACAGGTGGTACTGAACCTGTATGAGAAAGGGATATTTGATATCAAAGATGCCATCAACCTTGTGGCGGTGCGTCTGAATATCTCCAAACACACGGTCTATCTCTACATCCGCCAGTTTAAAAACGGCGAGTAAGGCAGCACAGAGCAATGACACCGTTATCTTACTGCCTGCTGGTCACCGGCCCGGCCTACGGCACACAGCGTGCCGGCAGCGCGTTGCTGTTTGCACAGCATGTGATTGCGGCCGGACACCGGATTCAGTGTGTGTTTTTTTACCGCGAAGGGGTCAGCAACGCCAATGTGCTGACATCACCGGCCGGGGACGAAACCGACATGGTACGTCAGTGGCAGCAGCTTGCCCGCGATAACGGTATTCAGCTGGCAGTCTGTGTGGCAGCGGCGCTGCGCCGCGGTGTAACCGATGCCGCACAGGCGGAGTCGCTGAAACTGGCGGCAGCCAATCTGGCGGACGGTTTTTCCCTCAGCGGCCTGGGAACTCTGGCGGAAGCCATGATGACCTGTGATCGCGTTATCCAGTTTTAGGGAGATCCGGTGAAACGTATCGCATTTGTTTTCAGAAGTGCACCTCACGGCAGCAACAGCGGCCGGGAAGGGCTGGATGCACTGCTGGCAACCAGTAATTATACGGAAGAGATTGCGGCCTTTTTTGTGTCTGACGGGGTACTTCAGTTATTACCGGAACAGACACCGGCAAAAATCCTCGCCCGTGATTATATCTCCACCTTCAAAGTCCTGCCGCTGTACGATATTGATGAGTGCTACTGCTGTGCGGAGGATATGGCCGCACGCGGGTTATCCCCGGAGACGCCGTATATCCTGCCGGTCACCTGCCTGAGTGCGGCGGAACTGGCCCGGAAACTGGCGGCATTTGACGCCGTGGTGTCATTTTGATCTACTTACGGTGAGCAAGATGCTATATACTGTCAGCCAATCGCCATTTCGTACTGATATCCAATCATTACTGAATCTGTTATCCCCTGAGGATGACATCCTTTTTACCGAAGATGGCGTAATCGCAGCAACGGAAGGTAACCCGTTGTTGCAGGCGCTTATTCAGTCGGGTCATATTCCCTGTGTGTTGCGGGAGGATGCCGAAGCACGCGGTTTATTACCGTTCCTTTCGGGCAAAGTGAGAATCACAGACTATACTGGTTTTGTGGAGCTCACGGTCACACACACGCAACATTTTGCGTGGGAATAGCAAATATCATTGTATATTTCTTGACACCCTGTTGCGTCAGCAATAAAATTTCGCGTCCTCGTGTTTTGTCTTTGACAGATACGAGGCACAAATCCGTGTTTACGAAGCAAAAAACCAGGAGCTTTTTTTATAATGGCAACGATTAATCAGCTGGTTCGCAAATCCCGTAGCTCGAAAGTTGTGAAAAGCAACGTTCCTGCACTGGAAGCATGCCCGCAAAAACGTGGCGTATGTACTCGTGTATATACCACCACACCTAAAAAACCTAACTCAGCACTGCGTAAAGTATGCCGTGTACGTTTAACCAACGGTTTTGAAGTTTCTTCATACATCGGTGGTGAAGGTCATAACCTGCAGGAACACAGCGTGATCCTGATCCGCGGTGGTCGTGTTAAAGACTTACCGGGTGTTCGCTACCACACTGTTCGCGGCGCACTGGACTGTTCCGGTGTTAAAGACCGTAAACAAGCTCGTTCTAAGTACGGTGTGAAGAAGCCAAAAGCTTAATGGTTCTCCGTTAAGTAAGGCCAAACATTTATCGCATTAATGTCAAATAAACTCATTGAGTTTTGGACAACCCTGAATTAACAACGGAGTATTTCCATGCCACGTCGTCGTGTAATTGGTCAACGTAAAATTCTGCCAGATCCTAAGTTCGGATCAGAGCTGCTGGCCAAATTTGTAAATATCCTGATGGTAGACGGTAAAAAATCTACCGCAGAATCAATCGTATATACCGCGCTTGAGACCCTGGCTCAGCGTTCAGGTAAAGAGCACCTGGAAGCATTCGAAATCGCACTGGATAACGTGCGTCCGACTGTCGAAGTTAAGTCCCGCCGTGTTGGTGGTTCTACTTACCAGGTACCGGTTGAAGTTCGTCCGGTCCGCCGTAATGCATTAGCAATGCGCTGGATCGTTGAAGCTGCCCGTAAACGCGGTGATAAGTCCATGGCTCTGCGCCTGGCAAATGAATTATCCGATGCAGCTGAAAACAAAGGCACTGCCGTTAAGAAACGTGAAGACGTTCACCGTATGGCAGAAGCTAACAAGGCGTTCGCACACTACCGTTGGTAATCAAACCGTAGTGAATTGTGTATAGGGTAGCCGTAAGGCTGCCCGACCAAATTAAACGAACGTCCAAGAGAGAGGAAAAAATGGCTCGTCAAACACCCATTTCACGTTACCGTAATATCGGTATCAGTGCACATATCGACGCCGGTAAAACCACCACAACAGAACGTATTCTGTTTTATACAGGTGTGAACCATAAAATTGGTGAGACCCACGAAGGTTCAGCAACGATGGACTGGATGGAGCAGGAACAAGAGCGTGGTATTACTATCACCTCCGCAGCAACCACTGCGTTCTGGTCCGGTATGGGCAAACAATTTGAACCACACCGCATCAACATCATCGACACCCCGGGGCACGTTGACTTCACAATCGAAGTAGAACGTTCCATGCGTGTTCTTGATGGTGCTGTAATGGTTTACTGTGCCGTTGGTGGTGTTCAGCCACAGTCTGAAACCGTATGGCGCCAGGCAAACAAATATCATGTACCTCGTATCGCGTTCGTTAACAAAATGGACCGTATGGGTGCAAACTTCCTGAAAGTTGTTGATCAGATCAAAACCCGCTTAGCGGCTACTCCGGTTCCTCTTCAGTTAGCTATCGGCGCTGAAGAATCATTCACCGGTGTTGTTGACCTGGTTAAAATGAAAGCGATTCAGTGGAGTGAAGAAGACCAGGGCGTTACCTTCGTCTACGAAGATATCCCGGCAAACATGCAGGAATTAGCTGCTGAATGGCACCAGAATCTGGTTGAAGCCGCAGCTGAAGCCTCAGAAGAGCTGATGGAAAAATATCTCGGCGGTGAAGAACTGACTGAAGCTGAAATCAAATCAGCATTACGTCAGCGCGTACTGGCGAACGAAATTATCCTGGTAACCTGTGGTTCTGCATTTAAGAACAAAGGTGTTCAGGCGATGCTGGATGCGGTTGTTGAGTACCTGCCATCTCCGACAGAAGTTCCTGCAATTAAAGGTATTCTGGACGACGGTAAAGATACCCCGGCTGAGCGTCACTCTTCTGACGAAGAGCCGTTTGCATCTCTGGCATTTAAAATTGCAACCGACCCGTTCGTGGGTAACCTGACGTTCTTCCGCGTGTACTCTGGTGTTGTTAACTCCGGTGATACCGTACTGAACCCGGTTAAATCCAAGAAAGAACGTTTCGGCCGTATCGTTCAGATGCACGCTAACAAACGTGAAGAGATTAAAGAAGTTCGCGCTGGTGACATCGCGGCTGCTATCGGTCTGAAAGACGTCACTACAGGTGATACTCTGTGTGCGATTGATGCACCAATCATCCTGGAGCGTATGGAATTCCCTGAGCCGGTAATCTCCGTTGCAATCGAGCCGAAAACCAAAGCTGACCAGGAAAAAATGGGTATCGCACTGGGCCGTCTGGCACAGGAAGATCCATCATTCCGCGTATCAAGTGATGAAGAGACTAACCAGACTATCATCGCCGGTATGGGTGAATTACACCTGGACGTTCTGGTCGACCGTATGCGTCGTGAGTTCAAAGTTGAAGCGAACGTGGGTAAACCACAGGTTGCTTACCGCGAAGCAATCACTATGAAAGTGACTGATATCGAAGGTAAACACGCTAAACAGTCCGGTGGTCGTGGTCAGTACGGTCATGTTGTTATCGACATGTACCCGCTGAACAAGAAAGATGCCGAAGGCGTCAACATGGAATACGAATTTGTCAACGAAATCAAAGGTGGTGTGATTCCTGGTGAATACATCCCTGCGGTTGACAAAGGTATCCAGGAGCAGCTGAAATCTGGTCCGTTAGCAGGCTACCCTGTTGTTAACATGGGTGTTCGTCTGCACTTCGGTTCATACCATGATGTTGACTCCTCTGAACTGGCGTTTAAACTGGCAGCATCTCTGGCGTTTAAAGACGGCTTCAAAAAAGCGAAACCAGTTCTGCTGGAACCAATCATGAAAGTTGAGGTGGAAACACCGGAAGACTACATGGGTGACGTCATTGGTGACCTGAACCGTCGTCGCGGTATGATCGAAGGTATGGATGACATGCCTACCGGTAAAATCGTCCGTGCGCAAGTGCCACTGTCTGAAATGTTTGGTTATGCAACTGACCTGCGTTCACAGACTCAGGGCCGTGCTTCTTACTCCATGGAATTCCTGAAGTATAATGAAGCGCCAAACAACGTAGCTCAGGCTGTTATTGAAGCTCGTAATGCAAAATAATCGGTAACTTACCGGTTTAACTCGTTAATTTCAGTCCCTTCTCACAGTGAAGAAGGGACTTCATAAGGAATAGAGTCGTGTCTAAAGAAAAATTTGAACGTACGAAACCGCACGTTAACGTTGGTACTATCGGCCACGTTGACCACGGTAAAACTACCCTGACTGCTGC